>JBDNHN010000354.1:0-8994 GCA_041688725.1 Gillisia sp. | reverse complement strand
TTCTATCACCGCTAATAATTGTCCTTTACTTACTTTAGTTCCCGGCAACATCTCGGTATGCTTTAAAAAACCGCCATAAGGGATATTAATAGAAATGTTTCCTTGTGGTGGGACATCTATAATTCCATTCACACTTATTTCACTTCCCAAGGATCTCATTTCAGCCTTTCCAATTTCTATTTCAGTGTTTTTTAATTGAGGATTAGAAAGCTCGATATGATTCTCATTTTCTTCTGAATGTTGCTCATTTGTACTAATTGTTTTTTCTTCGGATGCTGTTTCTCCGCAACTCACTATGGAGATAAAAAGAACGAGTAAGCTTAATTTTGATAGTATATTTTTCATGTTGATGCTTTTAATTTTGGTTTCCTGTGATATATTCTAGATCTAATTTGGTTTGATAGAACTGGTTGATGATCTCCAAATAATCCAATTCTATTTTGGCGGCTCTGTCGAGGCTCTGAGTATATTCCAGATAGCCTATTTCTCCCTCCTTAAAACCTCTTTGCGCCTGTTTAAATATTAATTCAGCTTGCGGAATGGCATTTTCTTTATAAGAATCAAGGCTATTTTCAAGCTGTTCCAATCTATCTTGCAATATTTCATAATCCGCATTCATTTTATTGGATACAGCCAGATAGCTTGCTTCCATTTCTTTTGTTTTTAGATTCCCTGCTTTAATTTTAGAAAGCTGCGGTTTTGCCCAAATAGGAATTGCAACGCCCAGCATGACTCCAGAAAATCTATCGGAAGAATCATAGACAATTCTTTCTCCCGCTAGGTTTTGGCCAGGCCCATTTAAAGACTGATTAAAATAACCAATGCTTAGATCTGGTAAAAGTTTAGCACTTTCAACCTTCCTTTCTAAATTTGACACTTCAATTTGTTGTTCAAAAAAAGCTATTGTAGGGTTATTTAAACTGTCTTTTAAGTTCATTGAATTTCCCAATGGTGTTAAAAATTTCAAATTTACATTGGGAACATCTACCAATTCAGCTGAATTCATTAATTGCTGTAGTTCTCTTTGGTATCTTTTAATGGCCACTTTATTTTCTTCTTGTTGCACTTCAATTTCTGCAACTCTAGAGCCGGCGGTAGCGCGCTCCAAAATATTACTCTCCCCGGTTTTATACCTGATTTCCGCAGCTCTATTAAAATCAGAATACACACTATCTTGCTTTAGAAAGACCTCTTTTCTATTTTTTTCCACTATCAATCTAAAATATGCTGTTTTAACCCGAGTTATAAGTTCGTTTTTAGTTCGGGCTTCCAGGATTTTGCTGCTTTTAACTTCAGCTTTATTCAATTTGAATCTATTTATATAAACCAAAGGAAATTCGAATCGCTGACTAACACTCAACCGAAGATCATCCTTATAAGCACCGTTATTTTGACCATAATCCCCGTTAAATTCGGTTTTAGGAATATTCCATGAAGTTCCTTTTAAAGCTTCTGTTTGACCTATTCTTAATTTAGCCGCTTTAACTTCTGGGTTATTTTGAATTGCCGTAGTTATTAATTCTTCTAGAGAAGAATATGTTTTAATTTGTTCTTCTTCCTGAGCAAATCCAATATTTCCGAAGCCTAATCCAAAAACTAAAATTAAGATCGCTGCTTTCGGAGTTCTTTTCCAGCCTTTTTCAAAATAATAATATAACACTGGAAGTACAATTAAGGTTAGTAAGGTTGCTGAAATTAACCCTCCAATAACCACAGTGGCCAAAGGACGTTGTACTTCTGCTCCCGAAGACCCGGAAAGTGCCATTGGCAAGAACCCTAGAGATGCTACTGCAGCGGTTATGATCACTGGTCGCAATCTTGTTGATGTACCTTGATATACTCTTTGAAAAACATCTGAAACCCCTTCTTTTTTAAGTCGGTTGAATTCTGCGATAAGAACAATTCCATTTAGCACAGCAACTCCAAAAAGTGCTATAAACCCAACTCCTGCAGAAATACTAAAAGGGAGGTCTCGAGCATAGAGCGCAAACACGCCTCCAATTGCAGATAATGGAATGGCAGTAAAAATTAGTATTCCTTGCTTTATAGATCCAAAAGTGAAATACAGTAAGATAAAAATGAGTAATAATGCCAAAGGAACTGCATAACTAAGCCGTTTCGTAGCTTCTTGCAAATTTTCAAACTGCCCACCATATCCCACGGTATATCCAGGAGCAAATTTTATTTGACTATCAATTTTTTCGCTTATTTCCTCCACTACACTTTCTACATCCCTATTCCTCACATTAAATGCTACTACAATCCTTCTGTGGGTATCATCCCTCTGTATTTGATAGGGGCCATCTTCTATAACTACCTCAGCCACCTGATTTAATGGAATTTCGCTTCCATCTGGTGCTGTTAAATAAAGATTTTGAACGCTTTCCAGATTGTTCCTGTTTTGCTCCTCTAATCTTACTACCATATCAAATCGTTTGTCTCCTTCATATACCAATCCTGCAGAAGTTCCAGCAAAAGCTGTTTGTATACTTTGGTTTACATCTCTAATATTTAAACCATATTTAGCAATTTCATTTCGTTTGAAATCAATTACTATTTGAGCAACCCCTGTTACTTCTTCAATATAAATATCTGTTGCTCCTGTTACCTTTTCAGCTATACTCCCCACTTGGCGTGCATAATTAGAAAGTTCGTCCAGATCTTCTCCGTAAATTTTAATAGCCACATCCTGTCTTACCCCTGTCATTAGCTCATTAAATCTCATTTGGATAGGCTGTTGGAAACCAAAAGTAACCCCTGGAATAGCCTCCAAAGCTTCACTCATCTTATCTGCAAGTTCCTCTCGGGAAGAGGCAGAGGTCCAATCCTCTTTATCTTTTAAGATAATCATGACATCGGCGGCTTCAATAGGCATAGGATCTGTAGGGATTTCACCAGAACCAATTTTTGAAACCACTTGCTCTACTTCAGGAAAATTATCTAACAAAATCCTTTCAGCTTTAGTAGTTGCCGCAATGGTATTTTTTAAGGAACTCCCCGTCATTACTCTAGTTTCTACCGCAAAATCCCCTTCTTCTAAAGTTGGAATAAATTCGCCTCCCATATTCAGAAAAACAAATAAAGCCACTAGAAATAATCCCAGAGTGCTAATTAAAATTCCAATCCTAAAATTCATTGCCTTTTTGATTAATGGCGAATAAATTCTGTTGAAAAAAGCTATTATTTTATCTGAAATATTTGGTTTGTGCTTGGTATTCTTACTTAAAAACATGGCAGACATCATTGGTACATATGTGAGCGATAAGATAAATGCACCCATTATTGCAAAACTCACCGTTTGTGCCATTGGGCCAAACATCTTCCCTTCAGTCCCTACCAAAGCCAGAATTGGCAGATAAACAATAAGAATAATTATTTCTCCAAAGGCTGCCGAATTCCGAATTTTACTCGCAGATTGGTACACCTCCTCATCCATTTCCTGTTGGGTAAGTTTTCGGCTGATTTTTAAAGCTCCCAAATGAAACAGTGTAGCTTCCACAATTATAACAGCCCCATCTACAATTAATCCGAAATCTATGGCCCCCAAACTCATAAGATTTGCTGAAACGCCAAACACATTCATCATTCCAAAAGCAAAAAGTAAGGCTAAGGGAATAACCGAAGCGGTAATTAGGCCTGCCCTTAAATTTCCTAACAATAAGAGTAAAACAAAAATCACAATAAGCGCTCCTTCCAGAAGATTGGTGGTTACAGTACCTATTGCGTTGTCTACCAGTTTTGTTCTATCTAAAAATGGTTCTATAATTACTCCTTCCGGAAGACTTTTCTTTATCTCCTCCATTTTAAGCTTCACATTTTCTATCACTTCGGCAGAATTTGCGCCTTTTAGCATCATTACAATGGCACTTACTACTTCTCCATTCCCGTTACGAGTTGTAGCTCCATATCTTACCGCACTCCCAATTTGTACTTTTGCTACATCTCTAATTAAAATAGGGCTTCCACTTTGGTTGTTTTTTACTACAATATTCCTAATGTCTTCTAAAGAGCTTACCAAACCTTCACTTCTAATAAATAGTGCATTGTCCCCTTTTTCAATATAAGCACCGCCAGTATTTTCGTTATTAGACTCCAAAGCAGTAAAAATATCGCTTATAGAGATATCCATAGCATTTAATCTTTCAGGGGAGATTGCTATCTCGTATTGTTTTAGGTGTCCCCCAAAACTACTAACATCAGCCACTCCAGGAGTTCCAAGTAATTGTCTTCGAATTATCCAATCTTGAATAGTTCTTAAATCCCTGTCGTTATATTGATCTTCAAAGCCATCTTCAGTAGTAATTACATACTGATATATTTCCCCTAATCCAGTAGATAAAGGTGCTACACTCGGTTTCCCTGCGGAAGGTGGTATTTGAGATTGGGCTTCAGAAAGTCGCTCATTTACTTGTTGCCTTGCCCAATAAATGTCTGTTTTTTCTTTAAACACAATAGTAACTACAGACAATCCAAAGCGAGAGAAAGATCTTATTTCCTCTATTTCTGGAATAGTAGCCATGGAGATTTCTATAGGAAAAGTGATAAGTCGTTCTACTTCCACCGCAGCTAAATTTGGAGAAGTTGTAATTACCTGTACTTGGTTATTGGTAATATCTGGAACTGCATCTACCGGTAGCTGATTCAGGGAATAGAACCCCCAAAGTACCAGGCCAAAAGTGAGTAATCCTATCACCAATTTATTGGTTATAGAAAATTTGATAATACTTTTAAGCATAATTGAATTGAGTATTAATTTGAAAAATGTGGGGAAATAAAATCTACAGACCAAGGGAATTAGTCTTTCCCTAGCTTGGTATTAGATTTCTAAGATTGTGTTTGTACGTTACTTATGCTTGAGGTGGCTGAAACGGAGAATCTATAAATTCTGAAAAGAGTCCAGAACGATAAAGTGAATATTGAGGTTTTAATTCTACAGCATCAAGAGAAATCAAATATTCTGTTTCTAGAAATTGAAATACCGGAGAATGTGAACAACAATCATGATTTCCTTGAAAAGGTAGATTGTCATGATCTGAATTTTCAGGATGTTTTTGTGAACCATCAAAAGTAAAATAATCTTCCTCCAAAAAATCTATAAAGGAGTCTCCAAAAGCTTCATTATGCTCTTCAAAATGCTCCAAAAGATTTGGGATTTTCGGCAATTCACAACAAAGATCTGTCGTGAATCCAAACCCTTGAATCAAGAATAAAAAAGAAAGTGATATGGAAGTGATTAAATTCATTCAAAGGCAAATATAGCGGTTTTTATTTGCAATAGTGTTGCATAAATTTCGGGTTGCATTAAAACATTTTTTAGATTTTCCTAAATACTGAATTACAATTTGAAGAAGGTGGTAAAGAAATAGCAATTGAGTTTTTAGATTGAAGTATAAATGGCAAAAGGATATTTTAAATAATCCTTCGGCTAAAAGTTCGTCATGGCATCTTGGATTTAGCACGTGTTTTTAGAAAATTCTTTTAATTTTAAAACCAGAACCCTAAACTAAAGAACCACAAACTTTTTTTTACCTCCGGAGAGTAGGAATACTTCAATTCCACAGGTCCTATTATAGTTTCTAAACTATATCCCAATGCATAGCCTGTATAATCTGGGGTAGACAACCAATTCCCGGAAGAATATAGTTGATTTTCAACATTTGCAAAATTGGCGCTGGCTATAATATGGTTTTTTCTGAAAATTTCATAATCCAGCTCAATTAATTCTTTTATATAACTGTTTCCGGAAATGCTAATAAAATCATACCCATAAAACGGCACAAAATTGTTTATAAAATTATTGCCGTAACCTCCTAGGAAAAAGTCCAGAATATTGGTGTCATCCGCTCCAATTCTAAAACCTGTTTCGGAAAAGATCCGTGCGGTAAATTTATCTATTGGAGTAAAAGCAAAACCGAATTTGCCCTTGGCTATCGAAAATTCTGAAAAATTTTGATGATAATCTGAGGAAAATAAATAAAGGTGAAAATCCCCGTCAAAATAAACTCCTTTTGTTGGAAAATATTTATTATCAAAACTGTCCAGTTTTAAGTATCCAAAGCTGCTGTAATAGGTGCTCTTTTCGAAAGTCCCATCAGGATTTCCAGGATCCGAGGAATCTCCTAAAGTTTCGGTAGATATTTTTAAATATTTATGTTCCAGACCTAACCCAAACGAAAATATTTGTTGAAAAAGAGTTTCCACATAAAATTGGTTGGTAACATCCTGGTGTTTTATCTCTATTTTATTGATCCCAATACCCTCCAAATCCGAATTTTCACGCGCAAAATCAAATCCCACTCCTCTTTTGAACAGGTTATATCGTGACTTTATACCGTAACTCCAGAAATAACCTTTGTCTATATAATATTGAAAATTATATCTGAAACTATCCCCCAAAATCACATCAAGTGAAGCCACATCATTGGTGAATAAGGTGCTTTTTCTGGTAAGGTTGATCAATGCCCCGCTTTTATATAAGTTATCATAATGCAGTGCCATCCGCAAAAAGGTTTTATTTGGACTTTCCTCAAGTTGCAATGCCAGGGTATAGGAACTGTCATTAGGGATAAAATTGTAATTAATGCGGTCAAAATTGCCGGTAGCAGCCAGATTATTAATCCCATTGTATAAATCTTTCGGAGTATATTTAGAATAATATTTGAGCTGCAGTTTCCCCAGAATATAGGCCCTTGGATAACTATTATTACCTTCAATGCTAAGGGAATTTATTTGGATTTCATCTACCCTGATCACCTTTTTTACTCCTGGAGTGGTTGCCCCCTGTTTAGATGCGATAAGTTTCAGCTCATCCATTTTTTTACGGGCTGCAACCTCGCCCGAATCAATTATAGCAGATCCTTTGTCAAAGGAAAGCACATTAAAATTTGTAATGTCGGGTTTAATATAAAGATCCGTGAGCTCTATATTTTTCCGCATATGACTAATCGTCCTGAAATTGCTTATTTGAGTTAAAATATCGAAAACGCTTTTTAACTGTTCTCTCTCTGCCAGGCTATCTTGTACATCTACTCCTATTATTATATTGGCTCCGCGTTCACGAAGTTGGGCTACAGGATAATTATTGGTCACTCCTCCATCCGTAAGCAATTTGCCGTCTATTTTTACCGGACTAAATACAGAAGGGATAGCGCCACTGGCTGAAACGGCTTGTGCAAGGGAACCACTTTCCAAAACAACCTGTTCCCCTGTTTCTATATTGGAAGCGATACATAAGAACGGGATAGGCATCTTACTAAAATCCCGGATATTGCCTAGGTGCATTGTTAGTCTGGACATCAAATTATAAAGATTCTGCCCTTTGGACAGGCCCGAGGGAAAGGAAATTTTAAATTCGTCAAAAGGAAGCGTGAGCGCATATTTTCCGTAATCCTCCTTTTCATAAAATGTTTTCGCGCTTCGCGGAACTTCATCCTGAATTAGAATGTTAAAATTGATCACATGAAAGATGGAATCCAATTGAGTTGCAGAATATCCCGATGCGTATAAGGCGCCAACAATTGCTCCCATACTGCTCCCTCCTATATAATCAATTTGTATTCCCGCCTCCTCAATTACTTTTAAAGCTCCAATATGTGCCAAACCCTTGGCGCCGCCGCCGCTTAAAACAAGTCCGATTTTCACATCTTTATTTTCCTGGGTAAAGGAAAGGAGGGGTAAAAGGAACAGAAAGAGAAGAAAGATTTTTTTCATTTAGTCCTGATGATAATAATTATAAATTTTTGCAGCTCTGGCCGAACCTATTACCTGGGTCAAATCTTCCAAAGTGACTTCTTTTATCCTTTTTAGGGACCTAAAATGGGTTAACAATTCAACCACGGTTTTATCACCCACTCCCGGAATTGATTCAAGTTCGGTATTAAGGGCTGTTTTACTACGCTTATCCCTGTGAAAGGTAATGCCAAATCTGTGAGCTTCATTGCGCAATTGCTGAATTATTTTTAAAGTTTCCGATTTTTTATCCAGATACATCGGGACTGAATCTCCGGGGTAATAAATTTCCTCCAGACGTTTTGCTATTCCAATAATGGCTATTTTTCCCCTTAACCCTAAATCCTCCAGGGCTTTTAATCCGGAAGAAAGTTGTCCCTTGCCTCCATCGACAATTATTAACTGCGGCAAAGGTTCGCCTTCATTCAGCAATCTTTTATATCTCCTAAAAACCACTTCTTCCATTGATGCGAAATCATCCGGGCCTTCCACGG
Source organism: Gillisia sp. (assembly GCA_041688725.1). Lineage (GTDB taxonomy): Bacteria > Bacteroidota > Bacteroidia > Flavobacteriales > Flavobacteriaceae > Gillisia. The sequence goes on along the minus strand of JBDNHN010000354.1, from coordinate 772 downwards.
TTTTGATGTTAAATTTACGATAATCATTTTTACTGGGTTTTCCATTTTTAAATACTACACAAGCCGCCACAGGATTTGTCCCCTGAATATTGGAATTGTCAAAACATTCTATATGACGGGGCTCTTCACTTAAACGTAAATCCAGTTTCATTTGGGCCATAATTCGGTTTACATGGCGGTCGGGATCTACAATTTTCATTTGTTTGAACTGCTCTTGTCTGTAATACCTGGCATTGCGAATGGAGAATTCGATTATTTTCATTTTATCGCCTAATTGCGGAACGGTAATTTTTACATCTTCCCCTACTTCTACCTTAAATGGCACATATATTTCTTTTGAAGTGGAGTTAAAGCGCTGCCTTATTTCTATGATCCCCAACTCCAGCAATTCCTGATCACTTTCATCCAGTTTCTTTTTCATTTCAATGGTGTGTGACCGGATGATTGCACCGTGGGAAATTTGAAGAAAATTGACATAACCATATCCTTCATCACTCACAATTGAGAACACATCTACGTCAGTTATTTTTGGATTGACAACGGTAGATTTAGCCTGATAATTTTCAAGTACATCAATTTTGTTTTTTATTTGTTGCGCGTCTTCAAATTCCATACGCCCGGCATGAGCCTTCATCTGCTCCCTAAATTGCTGAAGCGATTCTTTAAAATTCCCCTTTACAATTTCCCGGATGGCTGCAATATTTGTGTTGTATTCCGCCTCGGTCTGCCTGGCTTCACAAGGACCCTTACAGTTTCCCAAATGATACTCCAG
>JBDNHN010000353.1:0-4715 GCA_041688725.1 Gillisia sp. | reverse complement strand
TCGGAGGTTTACAAAAATAAAATGAAAGAGGAATTGGAAAAACATGTTTTCCACATTCATTCCATAAACTTACCCATATTACAATAAAAATTGAAAGTTTGACTTTCTGATCCTATTGATAATTTTAAAAACCCATTTCTGTTTATTTGTAAATTCAATACAATATAAAAACAGTATACAACGGGCTATTTTACCTTTCCCTTGTTTTACCCGAAATAAAATTGATGTTGAGCGGTATGCATGGACAAACAATAGCCCCACCGTCTTAAATTAGAAAAAAATATACATATGAATAAAAATCCAGTCTATTCAGTGATCACTGGTGCCAGTAGAGGATTGGGAAAAGCATTTGCAGAAGTATGTGCCGCTAAAGGACAAAACTTGGTTTTGATCTCTCTTTCCGGAGAAGACCTTCAAAACGTAGCAGAAATTCTTAGTAATAGCTACCATATAAAGGTACATCATTATGAAACAGATCTAACAAAATCTGAGAATATAGCCGGGGTGGCAGTATTTTTAGAGCAATTTCCCATAAATACATTGATCAATAATGCCGGGGAAGGTGGGCTCAATGGCTTTGAAGATGCGGCGGCAAAAGACCTGGAAGATATCTTGCTGCTTAATATGAATTCGCTGGTATTGTTGACCCACCGCTTACTTCCTACTCTTAAACAGCATGAAAATTCCTATGTTTTGAATATTTCCAGCCTTGCAGCCTTTTCCCCAATACCACTTAAAACCGTTTACTCTGCCAGTAAAGCTTTTGTTTATTTTTTTTCCAGGGGATTAAATGAAGAGTTAAAGGGTACAGGCGTGCATGTAGCGGTAGCACATCCCGGTGGGATGGCAACCAATGGGGAAGTTTCCAAAAGAATAGATAAAATGGGAACTTTCTTAAAACGCTCCATTCTTACACCCCGGGAAACAGCCGTAATTTGTATTGATAAAATGCTAAAGTTCGAAAAAATTATTATTCCCGGTAAAATGAACAGGTTGGGGGCCCTGTTGCAAAAAATTGTACCTGTAAGTGTACAAATGAGGATCTATAAAAATAGATTCAGGAAGCAACTCACACTAGGCTCATGAGGTGCAGGGTACTGGTGACCGGGGCCTCAGGATTCTTAGGAAACCACCTGGTGAGGGTTTTAATTCAAAACAATTACAACGTAAGGATCTTCATTCGCGAAACCAGTGATATCTCCATTTTAGGAGATCTTGACCTTGAAGTGCACAGAGGAGACTTCAGCAGCCGTGAAGATGTGGGAAAAGCGGTTGAGAATTGCACCTATGTTATTCATTGTGCTTCATTAACCGCCCAGGATATTACAGATTTTGAGGTATACCAAAAAGCAAATATAGACAGCACCCGGATGTTGGTTGAAGTATCAAAGAAACATCCCGTCAAACGATTTATTTATGTAAGTTCTACCAATTCCTTTACACCCGGTTCCAAGGATTCTCCCGGTAATGAAAATAGCAGTCTTATGAAAAAACTTAAGAACTCGGGGTATGCTTACAGTAAATATCTCGCTCAAACTCTTGTTCTTGAGGAAGCAAAAAAAAATGATTTTCCGGGTATTGTTGTGGCCCCCGCCTTTATGGTAGGCCCCTGCGATCCCAAACCTTCCAGCGGTGCTTTATTGTTGTATGCCTTCAGGAATAAGATATTATTTTGTCCCAGGGGTGGGAAAAGTTTTGTAGATGTAAAGGGAGTGGCAACAGCAACTGTGAATGCTTTAGTAAAAGGGGAAACGGGTGAATCTTATATTTTAAGTGGCATAAACCTAACCTATAAAGAATTTTTTAAAAAAGTTGCAGCCCATACTGCTGAAAAAAAAGTAATCATACCCGTTCCTAAGCTCACCGGGAATATATTGTCAACTTTGTCTTTTTTAATCCCGCTCAAAAAGCTGAAGCATTTAAGGACGAACGTAGGGATGCTGTTGCTGGATAATTATTTTGATAATTCCAAAGCACGTACTATCCTGGCTATGCCACAAACCAAGATAGATCCTTTAGTTGCTGAAACTGTAGAATGGTTTCTTGATAATAATTATATGGATAAAAAGCCATGATCTATTCACGGGAAGGATTATTCAGTCATAATACTGAAACGGCAGTCTGTCTAAAAACCTAAGTTTACCGCCAATTATCGACTAAAATAAGCTTTTTAAACTTGGGATTATGGCAGAAATTAGGGTTTATGGGATCAGTTGGATATAATGCTAATAAAAAGGCTTTATAAGCCTGGATTAAGACCGATAAACAAAGAATCAACTGCCTGTCACCTCCTAAAATACGGCTACTGGTTATTGATTAAAATTATGTGGTGTTGGCATACGTTTTTTTTTAATTATTACGTTTTTAATTTTGCAATTGGAGTCCCTTTTAGACTCTCTTTAACTAAATTCGAAATAAAAACAGCAAATGATTCAATGTTGCCTTCAACACTTACTTGATGAATTAGCCTAGTATGCCGTATCTTAATTAGCCTTGCGTGATGTGTTAAAATTAGCCCTGTATGCAAGTTCAATTTAAGATACTATAAATGATAAGCTCTAATGTTTACCCACCGATTATATGATCAACAAATATATACTTTTATCATTCCAATTTCCCGGGATAAAAGCAATGCTTTACCCCTAATATTGGGATTGAATTTTATTCTTTTTTACCTCATAGTGTATAATTAGTTCAATAATATAGTTTAATCCGAATTAAAAAGGAAATGTTTGATTTGACGAAGAATTTCAAAAAATCAATATTTATAATGAACTCACTAGTGAAGAAATTTTAATAAAAATAGAGAGATTATTTTTGCTATTTTCCATGTTAATTTCTTGTACCTTTTTTGTACCTCGCGATTTTCCTCAGCAATAGCAAGGGTTAGGTATTTCTGTATTGTGGGTAACATTACATACTACTTTTTAATTCTAATTGTTGCGATCTTTCTTGTATTAAAGCTATTAATCTTTTTTTATTTTCTTCACTTAAAAAGCTAACTTCAATTAACCCCATCCAACTCTGCATGCCTTTTTCTATACGATTCCAAAGATTCTGAATTGCTTTCTCTGGTATATGTGCCTTAATCATAGCTTCATTAAAATCGAAGCGTTTTAGTTTACGTTTTTTTCCATTGAGGTTTAATGCTAATTCTTCCTGATCTTCAGGAATTAGTAATTTAACCGCTACCATATCATAAGCTGGTGCTAAGGTATATTGCTCACTATCTTTTGCTATGAGTGAAAAATTCTTTAAATGCATATCATTATTCCCTATTAAAAACGACACAATAACTTGTTCATAAAACTTTACCACATCTAAAATAGGGTTTTGCGCATATGTTATAATCCCTTTTGCTATTTGTTCATAAGAACCGCGATATTTATGTTCTGTTAATCGTTCTGTAAATTGACAGGCATCTTCCATCGCATATTTATTACCATCGGCTGCCCGATCGATACGCTTGGTTAAATAGGACAAAGCACCATCTTTTAATGGTATTAATAGAAACGGTACTGTTGTTATACCACAAGCTTGCGATAACAACATGGATAGCGCTTCAATTTCTGGCATTTGGGGATACATATGAAATGGTGGTTTTAAAATATACCTACCATTTAATGCTCCTACTACGGTTAAACGACTTGGTGTGTTCTGTTCTGTAAAACCTAATGATAATTTTGGTTGTACGCCTGTTACTATAATACGCTGTGCTATATTTTCTTTTGCTAGTTCTTCAATTTCAGATAACTCGTAATCCAATTTTAACACAGGCGTGTCTTGTTGCCAAAATGCTGTTAGGCAGTTTCCATGGTATTTTATTTCACCATTCTCTAATTTTTTATGACATGCTAAACAGTAGTTCATACTTTTTCAATAATACTAATATTACCAATACAATCTCTACAAGTGTTTAGTAATAACCCCATACGGTCTCTAGGGTTAATTTTCCAGTTTTTATGTGCTATTTCCAATAACCATCCTTCTGGAATCAATCCATCGAAAAAAGGGAATAGATATTCTGAATAGAAAGACGCTTCTTGAAGTGGCAACGTAAGACTTACCGCAAGTACATTTTCTTTCTCTAAGTATGCTTTCCCATACTTGAAATTATAGCCATTATCGTCTTCGGTTAATATACCAGCCAGTGTGTTATTTACCCAGATTTCGCCTTGTCTCATCGCTTATAGGTGTTGGTGTTAATATGTGCCCGAAAAATAATAGTACCTGGTTCACTTTATCTGTCATGACATTCGGTTTCCCCTGTTCGAGTTCGCGTACAAAACGCAAACCTACACCTGTAAAGTCTGATAACTCTACTTGTGTTAGATTTGCTTTTTTCCTTCTGTCCCGCACAAATTGGGCTATTGCATTTTCTCTATCCCAGTCCATTGTATTATACCTTTATGGGTGCAATATAGTAAAATTACCTATAATTATACCTTATTGGGTGTAAATTGTATATTATTATCTTTTTTACACCTTTTAGGGTGTAGTTAATTCACTATATGCATTTAGATATAATCAACTCCAAGTACGCCAATTTATATGCAATTACATATCGTCTTAATATTAAAAAATTACAATATAGTTTTGAGATTGAAGTATATAAGCTATATTTATCTCGAGAAATTTATTATTAATTTGTGAACACAAAACTGAACACGTTTTGGAACACGATTTAGAACATAGTAAAAATACAAACTACTGAT
>JBDNHN010000352.1:0-3252 GCA_041688725.1 Gillisia sp. | reverse complement strand
TTTGTTCTGAACCAGGAAAAGTGAAAAATCCCAAATGTTGATTTGACAGGCCTTCCGGAGTTTCAAATTCAATAAGCTTATGCTATGAAGAGCGAAATCGATCAGTAATTCCATCAAAACAGCATTCAGAAGAAGATTGAGGTCTTATGCCTTCCAGTGTAAAAAAAAACTCTGACAAGCTTGCAGTAAAACCCTTGAAGGATAATGATATTTTATCCATTGCCCCTGACTTCAGTCAGGGGGTAAAGAATTGAAATGAGCAGGGCTTTAGCCCCTATATTTTTTATGGGCTAATGGATGGGATTATTTATTTAGAGATTAGTTCTTGTTTTGTTCTGAACCAGGAAAAGTGAAAAATCCCAAATGTTGAATCGACAAGCCTTCCGGAGTTTCAAATTCAACAAGGTTATGCTATGAAGAGCGAAATAGTTCATTAATTCCATCAAAAAAGCATTTAGAAGAACATTGAGGTCTTATGCCTTCCAGTGTAAAAAAAATCTGGTAGGATTGCAGTAAAACCTTTCAAGGATAATGATATTTTATCCATTGCCCCTGACTTCAGTCAGGGGATAAAGAATTGAAATGAACTGGGCTTTAGCCCCTATAATATTTATGAGCTAATGGATGGGATTATTTATTTGGAGATTAATTCTTGTGTACACAACTTTTTAGTTTGATCCCAGAGAACCATTGGATTATTAAATCCAATCTTAAATAAAAAAACCTCACAGAGCTTGAAGTTCCGTAAGGTTTTTTTTATTTGAAAGAGTTTCTTTTGAAAGCTTTTAACTATCCTCGCCTTTAAGTTTATTGACAGATAAGTTATTTCCAAAATCGATTGTACGGATCGGGAATGGAATATTGACATCATTTTTGTCGAATGCTTTTTTCAGGTTGATAATGGCTTTGTTTTTAGCCATTAAAACATCCCGATTACTGGAAATATCAGTCCAAAACCGAACTACGAAATTAATGGAACTATCCCCAAATTCCTTATACATAAATTCCACTTCTTCCTTCCCGCGAGGTGGGAATAATTTTGCAATTGTATCTTTGGTAAGGGTTTCCACCATCTCCAGATCACTGCTATAAGCCACCCCGCAATCTAACATAACCCGGGATCGGGTTGTTCTGGAGAAATTCTTAAATGGTTGTTCGATAATTTTTGAGTTGGGAATTACCACGAAATTGTTATCTGCTTCTTTAATAATAATATTCCGCAAACTAACTTCAATAACTTCTCCTGAATAGCCGTTTGTATCAATCCAGTCCCCAATTTGCAATTGAGGCAGGAAACTGAGAAAAACTCCGGAAAAAGTATTGTTTAGAGTACCCTGTAAAGCCAGGCCAATAGCCAAACCAACTACTCCGGCACTCGCCAGTACAGTAGTGAGAACTTTATCGAGATTTAGTAATCCCAGGGCTACAAAAAAACCGATAAGAATTACAACTACCTTTATAACCTTGGTTGTGATTTGTCGAATAGAACCATCGGAGCCTTTAGCCCTTAAAAGCTTATCAATTAATCTTGCAGCATATTTGGCTATAAATACAAAAATTACAAATACGAGAATTGCCAAAATAAAATTAGGGAGATTCAGAATAAGTGCATCCAGCCATTCGGCCAGTTTATCCCATAACCCCCTAAATGATTCATTAATATTATAATTTTCGAACATCTATTATAAGAACTTATGCAGGCTTAAGACTTTCAGTAGTTTTCATTTTCCAGGCATCCAACATCCAGCTCGTTTTTTCCAGTTCCCCTATATAACCTCCCATTAAATCAAGGGTTCCATCATCCCCTCCTTTTTGGGCAATTTCACTCACCTTGCGTAACTGTTTAAGTAGAATTCCGTGATCATTTAATAATGTTTTGATCATTTCAGAATCGGATAGATTTGATGGAGATTCTTTTATGCTTGAAATTTCCATATAATCGCTCAAATTGCTGGTAGGTTGAAAACGCAGTGTCAAAACACGCTCAGCGATTTCATCCACTTTTGTTTTGGCATCTTCATATAATTCTTCAAATTTCACATGAAGATCGAAGAAATTTTCACCAATCACATTCCAGTGAAAGTTTCTCAATTTCTGATAATACAAATGATAATCTGCAAGTAATACATTTAATTCTTTAACTGTATTGACAGTCTTTTTCTCATCTAATCCTAAGTAATTCATAGTTTTTGTTTATTGTGTTTTTTATTTCTATTCAAAAATATGATAGTATAAGTGTAATTCCAACTATTTAATATGGTTTAATACAACTTTAACGCAACGCAGATCAGCTCTTAGGCCTGTTCGTTAAATTTAATTTATCCATCATTGCCTTAGATACCTGTCCGCCGGAAATGCCATATCCGTCAATCAATATTCCTTTCTGACCATTTTTTGTGGAAATAGCATACAAAATAGCATTGTCATCAGGATCGCTCATACCTTCAAATCGCATAATCTTATCCACATTAAACTCGTGCAGTTGATAGGTTTCATTTTTTTCTTTATGTTGAATCTCTTCGTCCAGCAGGTTAAAATCAAGATCATAACCTTCTTCCAGTTTTAATTTATTGATCGCTTGAGACAGGGTTCCGTAATCTTTCATTTTATTTATGGATTGATTTAAGTGATGAAGTTACTGCCACTGCGGATAATGTGCAAATACAAAATGGGCTTTAGTATAAGTTTAACGCAGGTTAAGGCCGATTCTTCTTATTGCCCTTTCCAAAAATCCCAAAGGGAATCGCAATTATTAGCAGCAGGTACCATCCGGTAATTATTCCAATAATTGTAATTACAGCGGCAAGGATATAGAACCAGTAGGATTTTAGGTAGTTCATAATAATAGGATGATGGCTAAAAGTATTAAAATATAATAAAACCAATATAATTTGGGTTGATGTGGATCTTTTCCGAAAAGGAATTTTGTCAATTTAAAATAGATACTCCTGTTCTTAGCGATATGATTGTAAGCCAGATCGCAGAGCGATTCAAACCAGGAGTATTTTTCATACCAATGATGCCACTTTTTATTACCCGTATAATAAAGGCTCCTATATGCCGAATCTGGTCCTGAATATATTTTCCCGTCCGGTTCAATGAGGCGGCTGGCTTTTTTGAATTCCTTTATGGGAATATCCGGAAAATCCTTTGCCACATCCTGATAGGGAACAAAATGTATCCTGTCCCCGGTTTTGGTTTCCCATCGAATTTTCCACCATTTACAAAACCCGCAGGTGCCATCCCAAATTA
>JBDNHN010000351.1:0-3604 GCA_041688725.1 Gillisia sp. | reverse complement strand
TTCTCACTAATTATAATAGCCTATTTCATCTATAGATATTTTGCCTTAGACTACTCCCTGGTTTCTATAGGATTGCTCTCATTTGTTGTTATCGCCCAATTGGCCCCTTCATTTTTTGGAGCCATTCTTTGGAAAAGGGGTTCTGCAAAAGGCGCGATCTCCGGGATCGCTATTGGTTTTATGATTTGTTTCTATTCTTTACTATTGCCTTTCGCCATAGGAATTGCTAATCTTGAAAGCAGCTTTATTTCAGAAGGGCTTTTCGGAATTGAACTACTAAGGCCGTTTCAATTGTTTGGATTAGATTATCTGGAACCGGTTACCCATTCCTTTTTCTGGAGTATCTTTTTTAACTTTTTCACCTACGTGGCGGTATCAATTATATCCAAAGGAAATTATAGAGAGCGAAACTATGCTGAGATGTATGTGGATATTGACAGATATATTACCAATCATGAAAACGCATTTGTTTGGAAAGGAACCGCCTATATTTCAGATATTGAAAAAGTATTACAACGATTTTTAGGCAAGGAAAAAACAAAAAGGGCTCTGAGAATTTTCGACCTGAAATACGGAATAGACAAAGACACCAAAATGGCCGATTCCAGACTGATAAAATTCGCGGAAAACCTGTTGACAGGGCACATTGGTACGGCATCTGCAAAAATATTAATGGAAAGCGTAACCAAGGAAGACATCATCAGCCTGCCAGAAGTATTAAAAATACTGGAAGAATCAAAACAAAATATTCTTTTAAATAAGGAACTCACCGGCACCTCCAGGGAACTCCAGGAACTCTCCACCCAACTTCGGGAAGCAAATGAGCTTTTGCTTAAAAAAGACAAGCAAAAAGATGAATTTTTAGATACGGTTACTCATGAATTGAGAACACCAATTACCGCGATTAGAGCTTCCAGTGAAATATTGCACGATGACGAGAACATCCCGGAAAAATTGAAGAAACAGTTTTTGCAAAATATTATTTCAGAATCTGACCGGCTGAACCGATTGATCGATAAAATTTTGGATCTGGAAAAATTTGAAAGCAGAAACCAAAAAATATATCCTACGGAAAACGATATTATTGAAACCATTTCAAAAGCGGTAAAACCACTTCAGCAATTACTGAAAAACAAAAATATTGACTTCAAATTCAATGATTCCCAATACGAAGTGATCGCTTTTTATGACGAAGAGAGAATCATACAGGTGATTACCAATTTGCTTTCCAATTCTATAAAATTTTGTGGAGAAACTCTCGGTGTTATTTCTATTTCGGTTTCCAAAAAGGACGAGACCTTAATTGTGGATGTTTTCAATAATGGAAAAAATATCAACCCGGAGGATTTGGATGCAATTTTTGAAAAGTTCTACCAATCCAGCAATCAAAACATCAAAAAACCCATTGGCAGCGGATTGGGACTGGCTATTTGCAAACAGATAATTGAAGTGCATAAAGGGAAAATTTCGGCGGAAAATGAAGTAAATGGCGTCCGGTTTTCCTTCACTATTCCGGCCAACAAATTTGAAATTTCAGAACAAGAATGAAACCTGGAAAATAAGCAAGATGAAAAAAATACTAATTGTGGATGATGAACCCAACATTCTGATGACGTTGGAGTACACTTTTAAAAAAAAGAATTTTCTTGTTTTTATAGCAAGAGACGGAGAAGAGGCACTTGAGTTGTTAAAAACAGAACAACCAAATATTATCCTATTAGACATTATGATGCCTAAAGTGGATGGATTCGCAACCCTGGAAGTAATAAAAAAAGATGAAAAACTTAAAAATTGCAAAGTGATTTTTCTGTCTGCAAAAAATAAGGAAAGCGATATCAAAAAAGGATTGAGCCTTGGAGCAGATGCTTTTATGACCAAACCTTTTTCCATTAAAAAATTGGTGGAAAAAGTCGAGAAATTAACAACAGAAGAATAATTGAATGCAAAGTAGAATTTTCTTTTCAAGAATATAAAAACAACAGAATGAACTACAACAATCTTTATGACCGCAGCATCCGCTATCCTGAGGCTTTTAGGAAGAAGCAATCCAATGAAATTGCCTGGTATAAAAATCCGACTACTATTTTATCAAGAGATGAGAACGATTATCCACTTTGGTTTGAAGATGGTGAATTGAACATTTGTTACCTGGCACTGGACAAACACATTGAGGATGGCTTTGGCAATGAGATTGCCGTTATTTATGACTCTCCGGTGACACAAACCATAATAAAATATTCCTATCTTGAGGTAAAAACAGAGGTAGCCAAATTAGCCGGTGGATTAAAATCCCTTGGTTTGACAAAAGGTGATACCACTGTAATCTATATGCCCATGATTCCGCAAGCGCTTTTCGCTATGCTGGCTTGTGCTCGGATAGGTGTAACTCATTCGGTTGTTTTTGGCGGATTTGCCCCTCATGAATTGGCGATTCGGATAGATCATTGCAAACCAAAAGTTGTGATCACCGCTTCCTCAGGAATTGAGTTTGACAGGTTAATAACCTATAAACCTATGGTAGATGAAGCCATTGAATTGGCAGAACACAAACCCGAAAAAGTGATAATTTTCAACAGAAAGTTAGGTGCTAAAGTACCATTTAAGCCTTACGATCTGGATTATATAGAATTAATTTATCATTCAAAAGAAGCGAATTGTGTTCCTGTAAATGCAACACATCCCCTTTACATTTTATACACCTCCGGAACTACCGGAAAACCCAAGGGAATTGTCAGGGATACAGGTGGTTATGCAACGGCTCTTAAGTTTTCCATGAAAAATATTTATGGGTTGGATCCCGGGGAAGTTTTTTGGGCGGCATCTGATGTTGGTTGGGTTGTAGGACACAGCTATATTGTATATGGCCCGCTTATAAATAGAAATACAACCATTATTTTTGAAGGCAAACCAATTAAAACCCCTGATGCCTCTACCTTTTGGCGGGTAATTTCAGAACATAAAGTGAATGCAATGTTCACTGCTCCTACTGCCATCAGGGCGATTAAAAAAGAAGATCCTAAAGGTGAGTTTATTAAAAAATACGATTTAAGCAGCCTGCGTACCCAATTTTTAGCAGGAGAGCGCTGTGACCTTGCAACCCTGGAATGGTATCAAAAACACATCCCAATACCGGCTATTGACCACTGGTGGCAAACAGAATCCGGATGGCCAATGATCGCTATTATGACAGGAGTAGAATCCCTGCCCATAATACCGGGTTCAACCGGAAAACCTGTAACCGGTTATGACATCCAGATCTTTGGGGAAAACGGGCAGGAATTAGAACCAAATGAAGAGGGATATGTGGTGATAAAATTGCCATTACCTCCGGGAACCATGTTGGGCTTATGGAAAGATCCAGCCAGGTTTACAGCCGGGTATCTAACCAAATTTCCCGGGTATTACTTTTCCGGAGACGGAGGCTACAAGAATGAGAATGGCTATGTTTTTATTACCGGAAGAGTTGATGATGTTATTAACGTGGCCGGTCACCGCCTGTCCACCGCAGAGATGGAAGAAATTGTGTCTTCCCATCCATCTGTTGCCGAATGCACCGTAGTAGGGATTCAAGACGATTTAAAAGGGCAGGTCCCAATGGCTATGG
>JBDNHN010000350.1:0-4992 GCA_041688725.1 Gillisia sp. | reverse complement strand
GGCGCGCATAAGGCGGTAGTATCCTGTTTAAGCGTATAAGGTATTCAAAATTTGAGCTATTTTAAATCGCTAAGCGCTTGCCGTATAGTCTTTAACCAGAAAAAGAGCGTTAATCCGCTGCAATTGATCAAATAGGCAAAAAAATGGCTTTAAATGCGTCTCAAGTACAAGTATTAATTCGGTCATGGGTACCCATGGCTGAAGACATCGACCTACAGATAGAAGAGGTAAGAGAAGGGTATGCCAGAATAAGAATTCCTTTTCAGGAAAATCGGATTCATAGTTATGAGGATTACTGAATGATCTTACCTTTACTTTCATTGTCTATAGATTTATTTTAGAATTGTCTTACATCTATTAATAGCTGTTCAGTAAAAAGGTAACCCTTAAATATAAATAAATGCTCAACTTCTTGTTTACTCCTCAATCTTTTTAAGTTTTTGACAAAACCTCCTCCATTCTCCTTTTGTCTTAGTGGATAACTTGTCGTAGAGCTTTTTCACAAGATCAACGGGCAACTCTTCTATCTGGTCATCACCAAGTTTGATCCATTCCATAGGATAATATTCAGGGGGATATTTTTCATCTGAGGCCATTCTTTCCAAACGTTCTTGAACTGTAGCAAATCTATACTCATCAAGAAATTTTGTCCGTATCAAACCACGCTCTATATAAGATAATTTTCTTAATTCTGCAATTGCGACAGATCGTTTTACTCTTCGTTTCTGAGCTCGATCTCGAAAATTCTTATCTTCTTCTAATTTAGTTGCTCTCCTCCTGGCTCTCTCTTTCTGATGGAGAAAATATCCCTGAATGTTTCGCTCTCCACTATAATAGCTTCCAAAAGGCACATATGGATTATCGCTGTTCTGAAGTCCGAAATCGGCAAGATGGTAATCATTATCAAGTCTTCTTTGGCTTATGACCCTGTAGACCCAAATGGCTCCAGCGGCAGACCCGCCAATCCATTTTAACTCCATCTCTATACCTATTAAACCTTTATAAACTAAGATCAGCTCAAGATCAGAGAGACCAGATACGGCCTTTTCCCAACTTCTCCATTCCTGCCGGTTTATATAATCACGCTGTTTAAATGAGGACAATAAATCAATATCGACCCTGGCTCCTCTGCCAAACTTTATCAAGTTTTGAATATCGTCAGTTGTTATTTTCATGTTCTTTTATTTGTAAAAGTCTATTATCCCGGCAAGTGGTATATCATCACCAACAAACCGGGAGTAAAATATTTCTAAATAAACTTATTCATTTTTTTTCTAATTCTTCAGTGTAGAAGTTTTCTCCCGTATCTTTCTTTTTCCTTATATTTTCACTGTATTGTATCCTGGCTTCTTTTTCTGCTTTGAACATATTTGTCATTTCTTTTTCGTTCTTGGTAAAGCTCACAACATTGTTTATAGAGAGAGAATTTGCAGATTTATAAACGTCATGGTCTGTTCCCGTGTACGTAAATGTCCATCTCCTTAATTTTAGTTCCTCTATCTTTTTTTTAATCGTTTCCCCTGTATATTCCCTGGAAGAGTTTTCTTCTCCGTCCGTAAAGATTGTAACCAGTACATTGTAGTTCGAAGTACCATCTAAGATCTTTTCAAGTCTGGAAACTCCTGTTCCTATGGCATCATATAAAGGAGTCGAGGCAGCAGGCATATAATTGGCGCCATTTATTTCCCCGAGTTCATTAACCGGGGCATTGAAAAGATGTTCTGTTATTCCTATTCCATTGAAGGACAAGAAGGAGATAAAATGTTCCTGTTCCGGATACTTCTCTTCAATTTCTTTAACTGTTTGGACAATTTCGTTGAATCCCCTGATGGTCTGTTCCTTAATAATGTACATAGATCCGCTTTCATCAAGGATGATAAGATTGTAAACCTGGTGCTGTTTTTTCATTTTTGTTGTTTTTAATTAATTGATTTTTGATTTATAAACTCCTAATGGGAGGTGATCATTGATCATAGGCGGCCAAGTTTAGGGTCCCTTCTACATATCCTTTCATTACGAGAATATTCATATCTTCAGGAATAATAACCGCTTCGAAATATATTCCCAGAGGTTTATAGATCTTATTGATCTTCACTTTGGCGGTCCCGGAAACATCATCGTAAGAATTGTTATATTTCCAATAGAAGGTAATTTGATCCTGGGCGTATGTTTCCTCAGTTTCTTCATATTCTTTGATTTCGGCACCATACACAATGCCGTGACTCAAGCTTTCGGCCACAGGCCAAACATTGGCAAAATAAATTACGTCATCACCTGCTAATTCATAGAAGGAAAGGAATGCTTCATTTTCCAAGAGACGTGGAGTTATATCCATTCCGTTCTCAGTTGCATCAAGGATGATAAACTTATCCAGTATAGTGATATCCTGCTTCTGGGCAGAAACAGAAATAGCAGTTATTATTGCTAAAGCAATAGTTATATATATCTTTTTCATGAAATAATATTAAGATTTTAAAAAAAGAAGCCACCCCTCTCCCCTACAAAGAGAGGCAGCCTCAAAACAAACAACAATTAAATAACGGTTAAAAATTTAGAGACCATTTGGCTGCCAGAGTTGTTAAGAATGAAATGGTACTTTTTCGCACCAGATTCCCTCAGCCATTTTTCCCAGATGTAGATAATCTTTTGATTTTGAAGAATGTCCTGGTCATTCTTACTGGAAATACCAGAGATCACCCATTCGATATCAGCTTTCAAACTGATTGGGATCAGTCCATAATCCTCTGCTTCCGCTTTTTCCTTCCAATTATACTCTGTGAGTTCAGTCATAAATTGAGTGCTGGTATATCTATTCCCGGTTTTAATTACGTGAGAGCGATTTTCAAAATCAAAGTAACCATCTGTGGTTAGTAAAACTAAATTTCTATATCCGCCTTTACTGAAGCTATCCGCATTATCATTTAAATAAGCCCAAATGTCAACTCCAAAAAAATCATTTGATTCTTTTCCAATGAGAGATTGTTTCTCAAGACGGTCCAGAACCGCTTCAAAGGAAGCTATAAACTCGTTCATCTTATTATTTTTACTTTGAACCGGTATCTCATCAAGATTGAGCTGAAGCTGGTCTTCAAATGAATCTATATTTAAAGGACTTCCTTTTTGTGGTATGATCTTTACAGCAAAACGATCTTTGGAAGTTAATATGAGACCACGTCGAGCTTTCACTTCAAATTCCCGGAACAACTTACGAATTAGAAGAAAGTCTTTCTGCAATTGATCTCTATCTAAAACTCTGTCACTTAGATCGAGGACAACTGTATAATTCACAGGCTTGCTTTTGGAACTATCCGCTGCATAGGATTTGGACAAATTAAGGCTAAAAAAAATCGTGGTTAAAAAGGATAGGTATATTAAGTTTTTCATGATTGTTTTGTATTTGAATGGTTAGTAACGGAGAATTAATTGAGTGATGGTATCTTCTTGAAATGAGTTTCCATAAACTCATTGTACTCCAGTTCACACTCATTCTTTTTAGAATCGAAATCTGGTGAACCGTTCAGGAACTGTCTCCATCCCATATAGAAACTGGTCAGATTTTGAGATAGTAAATCAGGGTTGAGCATAGCTTTATCCAATTCTTTCTTAAGTTCCTCTATTTTCTCTTGCAGCATATTTGCCTTGGACTCTAGATTTAACACCCTTGTTTTAAGATTAGCAATCAAATTCTTCTGTTTCCTGATCTTGCCCTTAAGGTCTCTTATTACCAATTCGGCACAGACCTCTGCATTCTTCTTGTTCTTCTCTTTCAACATTAAATCGTACATATAGCCCCACACCAAGTAAGCTACAAAGCCAAAGACCAAAACGAGATAGAAGTTTATACTGGTCAGGAAATTCCAGTTTTCATCGGCAATACCGGCCATTACTTTCAACTCATGAATACCGGAATCGATTTTGTAAGCCAACAAAGAATCTATGGTTAAGGCTCCGATAATTGCAAAAACTACTTTTATCCTTTTATGTTTTCCGTCCATTTTGTGTGGCATAAGACCTATGGCAAAAAACAGGAAAGCTGCGAGGTAAACAATAATTAAAGCAGGTGAAGGTGTAAATATTCCCTGCACATCAAAGATGTTGTCAAGGTATAAAACGATATCATCACCGGCTGTAGCAATAATGGAAGCAGCATTTCGAAAAAAAGATGCATAAACTGCGGAAGCATAAAACAAAATCAGGTAAATCGATAGGAGAATGGTGAGAGTGACATAGGTGAAGAAATTAATACTACTATAACCAGTATTGATTTTGTTTTGTTCAAGGTCTAATTTGGTTTGCTGAATTTCCTCCTCATATTCCATTACTTTTTGTAGTTCATCCTTAATACTCACATCATTTATGGTCTTTTTTTCACATTCTAGCTTTTCCCTATCATCTTTTTTCTCGGAGATAATTACCTGAATCTTTTTCTTGTGAGATTCGTGCTCCTTTTCATTATATGCCTCATCGATAATATATCCATCCTTAATCCATTTCAGGAAGGTTTTCATAGAAGTGGGATCTCCATTGTTGAGTCCAGCTTTTTGCAGTGCGTAATTCGCGAAACTTCTAATTTTTTCTATCCTTTTTGTCGAAGATGTTTCTTCCAGAGAAGTAGGGGATACAACTGAGAGGTTGTTTGCTGATGTTTCCATAATGCTAGTAATTAGTTTGGTTATTTTGTTTAACCATTAATAGCATTAAGATGAATATGTAACCCCTGATTGAAAAAATAATTTTTCTTTTTTCAAGAATCAGAGACTGATTTAATGACAAAATCCAACACTTCGGTAATAATTCAAAGTTTTTATCTTTGGATTATACTGGCCCTAATTAAATGCGTGTTCAAATTCATCCAAAATAGTAATCATCTCGTCAGGCAGCTTTTCTTTTGCAATTTCAATTAATTCCGGCTCTATAAATTTATAATATGCTTGGGCAATTCCTCCAGCCATACAAGCTATGGTGTCGCTATCTCCCCCAATGGAAATTGAT
>JBDNHN010000349.1:0-2232 GCA_041688725.1 Gillisia sp. | reverse complement strand
ACTTGTCTTTTGTCGGCAACTCCATCGGCATTAAACTGGTACATCAGATTATTAAGAAAATCCTCCGATTTCCTGCTATCTTCTTGCACAATTCCAAGTGAGAGAATATCCGTTGCTTTTCCTTTTGGAACAATATCCAATTTAGAAATATAATTCCACGCTACCCTATTCACAGGGCTAATGTTTATTTGGACAGTATTTGAATTTTTAAATGAAGAATTGACTCCCGCCCTTGGAATTATGGAAAATTTAAGTCCATCGAGCTCGATAATTTCTCCTATTTCATGTGTTTTTTCATACCCCTGAGATTCATCAACCAGGTTAAAATCGGTATTAGATTTTGGGGTAACAAAAAAGGTTTTTGATACTTTATTGATTATTGAATCGGGTGTGATAAACTGAATTAAAACAGGGCTGCTTTTATAAGCCTCAATGGTAATTACATTTCCCTCGATAAAATACGAAATATTGTGATTTAGTTCATCTACAACATTTTCCACCAAACGTTTGGATTTCAGAGTAACAATTTGATTATCAAGACTGTTATCACCAAAGGTCAAGATAGACCCACCACCGGAAGGCAATGCGCTTGCGATATTGTTTTCGCTATCCTTTAAGATCATTAAAGAGGCTTGCGTCCAATATTGAGGAATAGTATAACGATTGTAGAGATATGCGATTGAACCGCCTAATAAAAGTCCGAAAAGCAACCATTTCCAAAAAGCCAAATATTTATATATTTCAGCCTTTAAATCGAAGTTAGATTCTTTTTCTTCCGTAAAATCCTGTAATTCCTCCATTTATTATCGTGAAAATAAAAAAATTAAACCTATAATTGTAGTTCCAAGGGATATTAAACCTGTATAACTGGTTATAAATCCTGCAGATTTCACCGTTCTATAGGTAGGCTCTACATAAACTATATCATTCTGCTTTAAATAATAGTAAGGGTTACTGAAAACATCGGCACTTGTAATATCAACTCTTCCTACAGATTTTACTCCATCGGTTTCCCGTATCACTAAGATATTTTTGCGTTTACCATTATAACTTATACCTCCAACCGTTGCAAACAATTCAGGGATGCTCATTCTTTCATTTTTAACCTCTACAACCGTTTCGCTTCCCGCTTCCCCTAAAACGACCACCCTGAAATTAATTATTCGAACTGCGACAACGGCATCCGTTACATAAGCCTTGATCTCTTTGGTAAGAAAAGCCTCTAATTCACTTCTGGATTTAGTAGCCACAGGGATCTTCCCCAAGACCGGGAATGGAATATTCCCATCTATATCCACCAAATATCCTTCCAAAGCCTGACTTTGACTTCCACCGCCACCACTTTGCTGATTCCCTAAATCCATCCGGAAAGGTTCTACAACTTCATCATTAAGGGAGGAAACATTGATACTTAAAATATCATTCACCTCAATTACAGGTTCAAATTTCGTCAAGATTTTCATGTTGTCCAGTTTTTCTGCATCCTGAAAATAAACGATTTCTTTGCGGCTGGAACAACTTGCCAATAATGCCAAACTGAATAAAAGGAATAATTTGTTTTTCATAAGGTGGGGTAAAAAAGCAAATATAGCAGGTTAAAATTTAGCGAGTGAAGGGAAATATAAAATTCTGTTAAATAAAATTTCCTAATGAATTACTTTTCGGGCTTCCTCTGCCTCCCTGTCTAGAATCTCGTAAGAGGAATTGTTGCTTATAAATTCCGGAATCAGTTCTTTCATTTTTGTAACAACTTTGTCATTTTTAAGCTTGTGTGCAGATTTGATGATCTCTTCTATGCTATCGTTGATGAAATCATAACCCTGTACTTTATCTATACCTATCATAATTTTCTTGTGATGTGTAGGCAAGGTTTTGCATTCATTTGTCAACAATTCTTCATATAATTTTTCTCCCGGGCGAAGTCCTGTAATTTTTATTTTAATATGTTGGTTTGGGATATAACCCGCAAGTTTGATCATTTTAATGGCCAGGTCCATAATTTTAACCGGCGCCCCCATATCAAATATAAATATTTCACCTCCGTTCCCCATGGTTCCAGCCTCGAGCACCAGTTGGCATGCTTCAGGAATCGTCATAAAATAACGAATAATATCAGGGTGGGTAATGGTAACAGGGCCTCCCTTTGCAATCTGTTTTTTAAACAGGGGAACCACAGAGCCGTTTGAGCCCAAAACATTCCCAAAACGCGTAATTATGAATTTGGTGACATTT
>JBDNHN010000348.1:0-3105 GCA_041688725.1 Gillisia sp. | reverse complement strand
TTAAACTTATTGTAATCCATAGTGATAATAAAGGCAACTCCGGTTTCAATTATTTGTCCCTGCAGCGCTACCTGATATTGATTTTTTCGGTAAGCCCTTAGTATATATCGACCATCTTTGGAAAGCTGATAATCTACTGCAATATCGCCCGCAATATTAGTAGCATTCTTGTTACTTTGTTGAGCTCCTTCCAGACCAAAACTGCTGCCTATGGTGACCTTTAGGCGTTCATTTAACAAATTTTTGGAAAGCCCTACATTTAAATCGGTAGCGTATTCCTGTTGGCCAGTGTTATAATCCTCATAAGATTCAAGATCAAATTTCAGTTCTACCCCACTAATTAAATCGGAAGCCAGATCGTTCAATTGTTGGGAAAGGATCTTACTCACACTTTGCCTCGCCAGGATTTCAGCACCCGCACCTCCGGCTTCACTGGCAAAAGGATTTTCCCCTATAAACCTGTTGAGAAGGAGTAACGCAAAAACCTGCTTGTTCAGTTCAGATGGTTGCTGACGCAGTTGTGCCAGTTTGATCCTGGTATTATTTAGAACATCCCCAGAAACATTATAGTTGCCTTCCGGTAATCGGATATCAAAACTTAGTTCCGGTTTTAGCAATTCCCCTTTCATTTTCAAAATTGTCTGGAATGGAAGGCGTTGTTTATAGGTGTTTCTCGTTCTGTCAGTAAGATTACCCAATTCGTTCTCAAGAAGATCTATTGGAGCGGTTTCTGTTTCGTAAATTGCAGTGATGTTAACATCGGCGGTTGTAGGATCTCCGGTCCATAGGATATAACTGCCTTTTTCAATTACAAACCTTCTTTTTATAAAATTAAAAGACATTTCGTAAGCCCCATCGGTAAACTCATATCTGCCGGTTAAACTTGTTTTCCCCGAAGGATCTATACCGGCGGTGAGTTGTGCTTCACCTTTCAGTTTTAAATAATCCCCGTTACCTTCATCTATGATCAGTGTTAACTCTGCTTCTACATCTGTTTCAATAATTACCGAAACATCCATCCCCTTTATTTCAGTTGTATTCAGAACTTCTTTCATGCGTTGGGTATCGGCAAGTAACCTGCTTTTTTCATCAATAAACTCAACAATTCCTTCCCTATCAGCTATGGATGGATCTTCCTGAGGCAATACCACGGTGAGCTTACTGTCTTCATTTATCCTTATATTTCCGCTTACTGCGGGACTCTCCAGATCTCCGCCAAACCGCAAATTGGCGTCCAGAAATAGATCCCCGTAATAAAGTTCATTTTCCTTTGCTGTAGAACTTATCGCTTTGAAATTTGTGGCATTTACCGATAAGTCAAAATCGAAGGCAATATAATCTGCTGTTTGAAGGCTTCCATTTATGATCAATTTGTTCTTAGCTTCATCAAAAACAGAAAATTCATCAAACCGGATATTGTTCCGGTTAAAAGAAATCCGGTCGTTCATTGATTGAAAATAGGAATTTAGGTTGGCAGCCCTAAATCCAACCTCATTGAATTTAAGATCGCCGAGTATTTTCGGCTTTTCTAAAGTTCCGTTAATGCTGAAGTTTCCAGATAAATATCCGGTGCTTTCGCTTAAAGCGCCAAAAGAAAACCCTTGAATACTTTTAAGGTTGAGATGTTGTAAATTCAGATTAAAATCCATATTTCCAACTTCCGTGTTATAGAGCCCTCTTAATTCTGCAGTATTGCCTTTTCCGGTAATATTAATATTTGCATTGAGCGTATTTGCTGTTTGGTTATCAACAAGAATCCTGATGTTTCCCAGGGTATCTTTTTTAAAATTAAAATCCTCAATTGTCAGATTTGAAGTGAATTGCGGAGAGGTTTTTAAATTTCTCAGGATCACATCCCCATTGATTTTTCCGCCTGCCAATAGAGTATCTTTGGATAGCATTCTGCTGATGGTTTCTATTTCAAAATTTTTAAAATTGACATTCAAAGGCGAATCAGGTTCAGCAGTTTGTGAATTGATCCTGATAGCACTTTGGTTATGGCTGAGTTCAAAATTTCCAGCCCAGATTCCTTCTTCAGAAAACTTAAGGATGTTGTTTTCCGGGATATTCCAGGATTCATAATTGAGGAGTAAGGCATCAGGATTCAGAGAAAATTCAGTCGCTTTTTCCCGGGCTGCCATAATCCCGGCAACACGATAGTGTGGTTCATTTTTTAAATCTTCAATTTCTAACTTATAAGCTATCACATCGTTCTCAACCGTTCCGGATAATTCTGTCTGGAAGAGTTTAAGTTGGGCGCTGTCAACATCATCAATTACGAGCTTATAGTTCAACACATCATTTTCGGTTGCCAGGTTAAATTGTGCATTGGTGATCGTATAATCCAGATATTTTAGTGATGGAATACTTCCGGTAGCTGAAATGTTATTGTTACGGCTGTTAAACCCTCCCGATACTACAATGGGTTGAAGCAGGTTGAGTTTCGGCGCCAATTGATTTATAATTGGATCATTATTTATAGTGAGATCAAAAGAAAAATCCTGAGGTTGGGATTCAATTTTTTCTGCGGAAGGGGAGAGGTTGTAATAATGAGAAACCGAATTTATTAAAGCCGTCCCTATTTGTGTAAGTTGATAATTTCCTTTCAGCTTAGCATTTATAATTTGAGATTTTAACTGAATACTATCGCCAGTGGATGAAGCGGTTGAACGTATGCTGATACTGTCCATTAAAAATACCTGAGTCGAATTTTCTGCCACAAAACCGGATAAAAAAATCTTCCCATTCAAATAGTCAGGATCTGCGGTGGTGAGGTCGGCCGTTATCCTGCCTTTCAATTTTAATGGGGAAGTGTATAAATTCAGGGAATCCAGAACGATCTTATCAAGATTTGCGATAAGTTGTACTGAAGGATATTCTCCCTTAAAACTTCCGTTTGCAACCAGATCAAAATCCAGATTCTTATCGTCCATTAAGGCTTCGGCAGAAAATAAACCATCTTCTATTTTCCCGTCAAACTTCAGATTCTGATATAAATAGCTATTGTATTTTGCCTTTGTTAAAGTCCCGGAAGCATTGGAATTTGCCGATTTAGGTTCAAACCCAATCCCGTTTACCTTGGCATTCAGGCTGATATTGCCAATG
>JBDNHN010000347.1:0-13412 GCA_041688725.1 Gillisia sp. | reverse complement strand
CATCTTTTTGTAATTCAGATCTAATTTGTCAACCAATTGGGATTGATACAATTCAACTAAGTTTAGGGCGGTTGCACAAACATCTGCATCAAAATCTTCAGGATGGTTTTTGGCCAATTTCTTTCTGATGTGCAAAGCCTGCATAAAATATTTTTTGGCTGATTCGATTGTTTTAAGTTCTAAATAAAACAAGCCTAAATTGTGAAGCGAAGTAGCTAAATAATGTGTGTATTCTTCGGGAAATTCATCGGCTAAATTGTTGTAAACAGCTGCGGTTTGGTGACTGTATTCAATCGCTTTTGGGTAATTTTTCATTTCCGCATACAAAATACTCAAACTGTTGAGCGTAGCCGCGGCATAAGGGATGAACAAGGTATTGTCATGAGTGGACAGATATTGGTATTCATCAAGGGCTTGTTCGTAATGGTACAAAGCTTTTTGATGTTCTTCCATAGATTTATATGTCACTCCCAGATTATTCAAAACTGCCGCCTTAAAAGGCTTGAATTTTACATCGCTATTCTCCGATAAATTTTGGAAAACCATCAAGGATTTTGTGTAATGTGTTTGCGCATCATAGAGGTTGAATTCTTCCGTAAAAATATTCCCCAAATGGTAATGTGCGCTTGCTTTTAATTCATTTAAACCGGGTTCGGGCAATTGGTCATATAAAATAATGGCAGCTTTTAAATGTGTTTTGGAATTGAAAAAATCTTCTTTATGCTGAAAAGCCTCGCCCAATGCAAAATGTGTATTGGCCAGATGCGCATAAAATGTCGAGTTTTCAGAATCGGTAAGCGCGGTGTAAATTTTTAGTGCACTCAGATAATTTTTGATCGCAAGAGCGGGATTCGATGATAAATAAACTGTAGCCAGATTGTTGTAAATAGTGGCTTTGTCCGGTAAGTTGTTCTCATCCGGGGATTCATCATAAAGCCCGATGGACCTGTTAAAAACTTCGATTGCCTTTTGGGGGCTTTTGGTTTTTTGATACAACCTTCCCAGAGCGTTGCAAAGATTAATTTGTTGGGCTGAGGTGAGTGCCAATTTCAACGCAGCTTCGTAATTTTCAATGGCTTTGTCAAGTTCATTTTCCCGAAAAAACAAATTGGCATTATCGATATATTCTTCTAAGGAAAGGTCCATAATTTGAGTTTTTAAAGTTTATACTTGCTTGTAGCTATCTTTATATTTTTCTGCATTTTCTTTGCACAGGCTCACATATTCAATTCTCGACAATTCATCATATTCAAAACCAGCAGTAAGCATGGTTTCTTTTTGCATGTCGATTAAATAAAATTCTTTTTCCTTCAGATTTTTAATAAGGAAAAGCAACGCAAATTCCCCTGCATCCTGTTCTTCAGAAAAGAGATATTCCCCGAAAAACATTTTCCCTATTGCCACCCCAAATAATCCGCCAACCAGGAGATTGTCTTTCCAGACTTCCACCACCTGAACAAGGCCTTTTTGATGCAATTCCATAAAAGACCGAAATGCCCGTTCAGACAGCCAGTTGTTGTCCATCCTGTCCCGGATGTTATAAAATTTCTGACATGCGCGAAACACTTGCTCTAAATCATTGGATAACAACGCTGTAAATTGACCTTCCAAATGTTGAAGTCGGTCGGTTGATAATTTAAATGAATCTAATACTAGGACCGTCCTGGGGTCCGGTGACCACCATTTAATTTGTTTCAATGGGAAATGCCAATAATAGATCCCGCTGTTATAGGCCAACACCAACCTTTGGACAGATAAATCCCCACCTGTGGCGACCAATCCGTCTAAGTCGGCAAAATGAGCCGGCGGAAAGGCAATTTCTTCTTTTGAAAGATCAAAATAAGGCACAGTTTTTTATTATTTTTAGTTGTAATCCGGAATGTCCAGGTCATTAAGTTCCCCCAACTCTTTAAGTATTTCAAATGTTTTTCGCGCTTCTTCTTCATCCACAACACTAATGGCCGCGCCAACGTGTACCATCACGTAATCTTCCAGTTTGGCCTCGGGCACTAAAGTGAGATTTACTTCCTTGATAACCCCGTCAAAGGATACTTTCCCTATTCGGAAAGTTTCGTCTAATTGGGCGGTAATTGCTATTAATTTTCCGGGTATCGAAAGGCACATTCGCTTTAGTTTTTAAGTTGATCTCTGTTTTTCCTTAGCCATTGGTACCAGGCTTCCATGCCTTCGCCTGTAGTGGCTGCAAGTTCGACAAATTGTAGTTTCGGATTCACTTTCAGGGCGTATTGCTTCAGTTTTTCCAAATCGACATTCAGGTAGGGTAACAGATCTATTTTATTGATAATACACAAATCTGAAGTGTGGAACATATCAGGATATTTGATGGGTTTGTCTTCCCCTTCAGTAGTGCTGATAATAACCACTCTTTTTGATTCGCCCAGATCGAACATGGACGGACAAACCAGGTTTCCAACATTTTCGATCATTAGGACAGCGTTGTCTGAAATATCTAATTTCTTGACAGCATCATAAATCATGTCACTTTCCAAATGGCAACCTTTACCGGTATTGATCTGAATAACAGGAATATCTATGGCGGCAATCCGGTTGGCATCATTGAGGGTTTGTTGATCGCCTTCAATTACAAAAAACGGAATTTCAGCTTTTAGATCCTTCAGGGTTCGTTCCAATAAGGATGTTTTTCCTGAGCCCGGAGAACTGACCAAATTCAGGGCGAAAATGTTTTTCGCATCAAAATATCCCCGGTTTCTGGCCGCCATTACATCGTTGTGGTGCAAAATATCCTGCTCTACCTCAATAATTGTCTTGTGATGATGATCCCGGGCGTGTTCGTGTGAATGTGTATGTCCATCATGTGTATGTTCATGCGAATGCCCGTGTTCTGCATCAGGATGATGATGATCATGTTCATGTTCATGTAAATGAGTTTTAATTTCCTTTGGATTCTGAATGCTAACGCCATTCTCTCCGCTTCCACAGCCACAAGTTCCACACATAAGTTTTTTTTTAATAGGTTAAACTACTTCAAGCGCTTTTACACGCAGTTCTTTGCCTTGCAGGATCCCTTTAAAATTGCTGTTGCATTCTGGACAGGGATCATACAGATAATTGACATCAAAAACGGTATCACAGTCCACGCATTTTGCTTTGCCTTTGATGACATAAATTTTTTTTATCGCATTTTCCAAAACGGTATCCTTCACAGCTGCGGGCCATACAAAATCCAAGGATTCGAAATCAATGCCTGCCAGGGTGCCAATCTCAAGTTCGATCAGCTCAACTTTATGCGCATGGGCTTTGGTTGTTTCGTCCTCGGCGATCTTCACAATTCCTAAAGCTATGGATAATTCATGCATACTTCAAGGTATCGATTATCGAATCGTAAAAATGATTCGCTTATAAAAGTAGAAAAGAATAATTCCGTAAAATATGATATCTATCATATTTATTTAAGATGATAATCCATAATTTTAGTTTAAGTATTTATTTTTTTTGTGTTAAAAATAAATAAAATCCATAATTTCAAATCCTTTTTCAGCAATGGCTACAAAAACAGACGTAAAAGAAACTTATTATGAGAGCATAATAAGACACGGTTACAGCCGACGTGATTTTTTGAAATTCGCGACCTATATAACGGCTTATATGGGTTTAGAAACAACTATGATCGGCCAGGTAGCCAAAGCGCTTGAAACATCGTACCGCGTGCCCGTAATTTGGGAACATTTTCAGGAATGCACGTGTTGCAGCGAATCCTTTATTCGCTCTGACCATCCCATTGTATCTGAAATTTTGTTGGATAAAATTTCTTTGGATTATACCCTGACACTCATGGCAGCCTCCGGCCATCAGGCTGAAGCAGCCAAACAAGCCACGATGGAAAAATATAAGGGGGAATATATTCTTTGCGTAGAAGGATCGGTCCCTTTGGGCGATGACGGAAATTATTGCTGTATAGCTGGAAGGTCTGCCAAAGATATTTTAATGGAATCGGCTGAAGGAGCAAAAGCAATTATCGCCTGGGGCAGTTGTGCTTCCAACGGTTGTGTGCAGTCTGCTTATCCAAACCCTACAGATGCTACCCCAATTCATAAGATCATTAAAAACAAACCCATTATTCGCGTTCCGGGTTGTCCTCCTATTGGAGAAGTCATGGCCGGGGTAATCGTTCATATGGTGACTTTCGGAAAATTACCTGAACTGGATGGATTGGGAAGACCCAAAGCATTCTATTCCAAACGCGTTCACGACAGTTGTTACAGGCGTCCTTATTATGATGCCGGTTTGTTTGCAGAAACCTTTGATGATCAAAACGCAAAAGAGGGTTACTGTTTATACAAAGTGGGATGTAAAGGCCCAATGACTTACAACTCTTGCGGTACCATTAAATGGAACAATGGTGTGAGTTACCCTATTCAATCCGGGCACGGGTGCATAGGTTGCAGCGAAGAGAATTTCTGGGACAACGGTCCTTTTTACGAAAGGCTTACAGGACTTGAAGGTTTTGGAATTGAAAGTTCGGCAGATACTATCGGAAAAGTAGCAGGAGCTGCCGTTATTGGTGGAGTTACAGTCCATGCCATAGCAGCTAATATCGCTAAACGAAAAGAATTAGCGAGGAGAAATTCCGGGGGTATTGAAAACGAAAAAAAATTAGATTCTTAAAATAAAGCTTTATGGCAAATAGAATAATTGTTGATCCGATTACCAGAATTGAAGGTCATTTAAGAATAGAAGTGGAAGTGAAAGACGGGGTTATCACAGATGCTTTTAGTTCCAGTCCAATGGTTAGGGGGCTCGAAAACATTGTAAAAGGCAGAGACCCAAGGGATGTTTGGGCTTTTGTTCAACGCGCCTGCGGTGTTTGTACCACCGTTCACGCATTGGCATCGGTTCGCGCGGTAGAAGATTCTTTAGGAATTGAGGTTCCTCCCAATGCCGAAATGGTTCGAAACATTATGGAAGGAGCCTTGTACATGCACGATCATACCGTGCATTTCTACCATCTTCACGCTTTGGACTGGGTAGATGTGGTGAATGCTTTAAAAGCCGATCCGATTAAAACATCTGAATTAGCACAAAGTATTTCTAAATGGCCTAAAAGTTCACCGGGCTATTTTTCTGATATCAAAAAACGCATTACCAAGTTTGTTGAAAGTGGCCAATTGGGCATTTTTGCAAACGGATATTGGGGACACCCTCAAATGAAATTGCCGCCTGAAGTCAATTTGATGGCAGTGGCACATTACCTGGAAGCCCTGGATTGGCAAAAAGAGATCGTGAAAGTTCATACCATTTTCGGTGGTAAAAATCCGCATCCTAATTATTTGGTAGGGGGAATGGCCTGTGCAATTAACATAGAAAGCCCCGGTGGACTCAATGCCGAAAGATTGGCATATGTAGGCAAGTTGTTGCAGCAGGGAAAAGATTTCGTTGAACAGGTATATCTTCCGGATTTATTGGCGATCGCTTCGTTTTACACAGATTGGGGCAGTATAGGCAAAGGATTTGGAAACTACATGTCCTACGGTGATTTTCCAACAAACGGATATAAAGATATTTCCGGTTTCAAATTTCCGCAAGGTATTATTTTAGACCGGGATCTTTCCAAAGTCTATGATGTCAACCACAGAAATGGTGACATTGAAGAGTTTGTGAACAATTCCTGGTACGATGATTATCCTGAAGGTAAAGACAAAGGCAGACATCCTTGGGACGGTGAAACCAAGATCAATTATTCCGGTCCAAAACCGCCTTATGATCAATTGGATGTAGATCAAAAATACAGTTTCGTAAAAACTCCCCGCTGGAAAGGAAAACCTATGGAAGTTGGGCCCCTCGCAAGATTACTTGTGGGTTATGCCAGAGGGAACAAAGAGATCCAGGATGCTGTAAATGGCGCGCTGGCTCATTTGAATGTACCGGTTGACGCCTTGTTTTCAACTTTGGGAAGAACAGCTGCAAGGGGAATTGAAACCCAATTGGTAGCAAAATGGACCATGGAATTTTATGACACCTTGTTGCAAAATATTAAAAACGGGGATAGCAGAATTGCGAACATGGACAAATGGGAACCGGAAAAATGGGAAAAGGAATCCAAAGGAGTAGGATTTTCAGAAGCCCCAAGAGGATCTTTAGGACATTGGATTCGGATCAAAGACGGCAAAACGGAAAATTATCAATTGGTAGTCCCCAGTACATGGAATTCTTCACCCCGCGATCCGAAAGGACAACGGTCGGCTTATGAATCTGCACTTATTGGAACCCCGGTTGCAGATCCGGAATTGCCATTGGAAATTATCAGGACCATTCATTCTTTTGACCCTTGCATGGCTTGTGCAGTGCACTTGTATGACGAACACGGAAAACAAATTTCCAAGGTTCAAAATATTTCAAGTTGTGATATTTAAATAAATCATCAATCATGGAAACCAAGAACTTTAGACGTGTTTATATTTGGGAATTGCCGGTGCGATATTTTCATTGGATCAACGTTTTTGCTATTATGGTGCTGGCGACTACCGGATTGATAATTTCAAATCCGCCGGCTATAATGTCAAATGCAGAACCAAGTGAACTTTATTGGTTTGGGACGTTGCGTTTTATTCATTTTGCAGCGGCCTATGTATTCTTCTTCAATATGATCTTAAGAGTTTATTGGTCGTTTGTTGGGAATAGGTATTCCGGTTGGAGGGCTTTTTGGCCTTTCAGCAAAAAATGGGCGCAAAACTTTTTACATGTGATCAAAGTGGATATTTTTTTAAGGAATGAGAAATACGAACATATCACAGATATCAGCGTTGGCCATAACAGCATTGCCGGAATTTCTTATGTTGCGCTTTTTGTGCTCGCATTGGTTCAGGTATTCACTGGTTTTGGTTTATATGCTTCTACTTCCGGATGGTGGTTGCCTCAAATCTTTGCCTGGGTCGTTCCGTTTTTGGGAGGAGATTTTATCGCCAGAACCATTCATCACATCGCTACCTGGGGCTTTATTATATTTACGATAATTCACGTTTACCTGGTTTTTTACCACGATTGGTTAGAAGGCAGAGGAGAAGTTTCATCCATGTTTAGCGGTTATAAATTTGTCAATAAAGATAGAATTGCTTCCAATAAGAAACGGAAGGCAGCGAAAGAAATGAAAAAAAGCAAATCCTAGCTTCCAACCTGTCAATTTTTGATATACACTCTCAAAAGCTTGAAGTTGTGAGGCAATGAATTTTTTTTGAAAAAGATAAAAAAATCTAATGAATAATTTTGAAAAAACCCCGGTTGCAACCAGCAGCGATGCCTTCTTTTTTGAAAAAGATAAATCAAAATGCACACTTATTTTGGGAGTTGGCAATTATTTGATGGGAGACGAAGGAGTAGGAGTTCATTTGATCCAGGAAATGGAAAAATTGAATTTACCCGAAAATTTGGATATTTTAGACGGGGGCACAGGCGGTTTTTTATTGCTCAATTATTTTGATGCCTACAGAACTGTCATATTTGTCGATGCCACGATGGACGGAAAACCCGAAGGAACTGTATCTTTGATTCGCCCAAAATTCGCTTCCGATTTTCCTTCCGCATTGAGTGTTCATGATGTTGGATTAAAAGACCTGATCGAATCGGTCTATCTTCTGGAAACTAAACCGGACCTCCGGTTGTTTACTATTTCCATAAAAGAAATTAAGCCGATGACCGTTGAATTATCATCCAAAGTGCAACTGGCCATTCCGGGAACGATCGAACAAATTTTCAAACTGACCGAGCAATTGCAATCCGATCATTAACGGGAAATAAAATTCCGAAAATTAATCAGTTAAGAAAAATTGGAATATAATAAGGTTCCCCGGAAAAATTACAATTAATGGCAAACTCACCTATGGCTTTTCTGGATATTAATAAGCTCAGGACTTATAAAATATGTATTACGGGTCAGGTTCAGGGTGTAGGTTTTCGACCATATGTATATGCTTTAGCGAATAAATTTCATATAAAGGGGACAGTTTCAAACAACGAATCGGGCGTTGTTATTTATGTTACCGGTTTTGAAAAAAACGTGGTTACTTTTTATCATAATTTGGTTGAAAATCCGCCCAAAGTCGCAAAAATAAACACCCAATTTTTAGAGGAAATTCCCCTGAAGGTGTTTCATAATTTTCAAATTATTCCTTCCCAAAAATCAACCAAACTCAACCTTCAACTAACGCCGGATTTCGCAATCTGTGAAGATTGCCGACAAGAGATCTCAGATCAAAAAAACAGAAGATTTAACTATGCATTTAACACTTGTGTGAATTGCGGACCGCGCTGGGCGATCACCAAAACATTTCCATTTGAACGGCAGCATACAAGCATAGCCGATTTTGGTATGTGTGACGAATGTCAGAAAGAATATAACCAGCCTAAAAACAGGCGTTTTCATTCACAAACAAATACGTGCTCAACCTGCGGGATTAACCTCTCATTGATGGATGTATCGGGTTTTGAAATAGACTTTCTAAAAACAAATGTTTTTAAGAAGGTTGCAAAATTGATAAAGGAAGGCTACATCATTGCCATAAAAAACACAAGTGGGTATTTGTTGTGTTGCGATGCAAATAATGCAGAAACAATCCGCCGGTTAAGGATCAAAAAAAATCGACCTAACAAACCTTTTGCGGTTTTGTATCCTTCTGTTTTTCTATTAAAAGAACACCTGAACCTCAATAAAATTCAAGAAAAAGCGCTTAATTCTTCAGAAAGCCCCATAGTAATTATCCCCAAAAATAATTTCAAAGGCAGTTTGGCTTTGGAAGAACTGGCGCCAGATCTCAATCACCTTGGCGTGATGTTGCCATATTCGGGAATTTTACAATTATTAGCAGCCGAATTGAAACTACCCATTGTGGCTACAAGCGGCAACCTTCACGGCTCCCCAATTTTGAGCGATCAGGAAGATGCGGTTCATGTTTTGAATAAAATTGCCGATTATTTTTTGCATCACAATTTAGAAATTATCAACCCGCAGGATGATTCTGTTGTAAAATTTAGCGACAAATTTCAGCACCGGGTTTTGTTCAGACGATCACGCGGTTATGCGCCAAATTATTTCGGAGAGATCCCTAAATCAGAAGAGAAGATCATGGCGATGGGCAGTCATTTAAAGAGTAGCATCAGTTTTTTGCCCAACGATTATTTATACATAAGCCAGTATCTGGGCAATTTAGATAATTTTGAGGTTTATCAGAGGTTTACCCAAACAACCACCAAATTCATAAACCTCTTTGAGCAAAATCCGGATGTGATTTTAACCGACAAACATCCGGGGTATCAAAGCACCCAATACGGTATAGAATTGGCTGAGAAATTGAAGGTAAAACACTATCAAATCCAACATCATAAAGCGCATTTTGCTTCGGTTTTGGGAGAAAACCAACTGTTTGAAGAACAGGAAGCAATTTTGGGAGTTATCTGGGATGGCACAGGCTTTGGCGATGACGGTCAGATATGGGGAGGTGAATTCTTCAGGTTCCAATCCAAAAAAATGGAGCGGCTTGCCCATTTTGATTATTATGATTGGTTGGCTGGAGATAAAATGGCAAACACGCCTAAGCTCTCGCTCTTTTCATTGGCAGATGAGGAAATGATAAAGGAAATTGAAAGCAAATTTTCAAAAGAGGAACTGAACATTTATTCTGCTTTAAAAAAAATCAATACTCTAAAAACTTCATCTGTGGGTAGGCTTTTTGATGCGGTGGCATCCTTGTTAAGCATTTGTGAGCTCAATACTTATGAAGGAGAAGCCGCTATTTCACTTGAAAATTTGATCAAGGATTATGATTTAAAAGACTGTAAATCTTATTGTTCAGTTTCGGAAAATGGAAATATTCCCACTAAATTACTTTTAAGAAACCTTTATTCCGATCTGATAAATGGGACTGCAAAAGATAAAATTGCAATCAATTTTTTATTTACTTTGGTTTCGGTGGTATTCCAAATTGCAGATCGTCATCACTGTAAAAAAATTGCTTTTAGCGGAGGTGTTTTTCAAAATACAACCTTGATCGACCTCCTAAAAGAAATGGCTAAAAATGAATACACCTTATTGTTTAACAGTAACTTACCTCCAAATGATGAAAATATTTCTTTTGGCCAAATGATGTATTATTTAAATTGCATAAAAGAACAAGATTAAATTAGAAATTCTAACTTCGGGTTTTGGATTTATTTTTTAAATTGATATTTTTTGTTTCGCGAAGCACATTTTTTAGTTCAATATTAAAATTTAATTTATATGAAGTTTTTAACGGAATATCGAAATTTAGAAGCCACCAAAAGTTATTTAAAACTCATAGAAAATACCATCACAAAACCCTGGAACATCATGGAAATTTGCGGTGGGCAGACCCATGGTTTAGTAAAAAACGGCATTTTGGATTTGTTGCCGGATAAAGTCCGCATGATCCACGGTCCGGGTTGCCCGGTTTGCGTGACCCCGCTCAACCTTATAGACAAAGCCATCGAGCTTCTGGAAAACAATGTGATTGTTTGTTCATTTGGTGACATGATACGTGTTCCCGGCAGCAAAAAGAGCTTACTTGAAGTCAAGGCGAGTGGAGGCGATTTGCGCATTTTATACTCTCCCATTGAAGCGGTAAAGATCGCCAGGGAAAATCCTGATAAAGAGGTTGTGTTTTTCGCGGTGGGTTTTGAAACCACAGCACCCGCTAATGCTTTATCTGTTTTGCATGCGGAACATGAAGGCCTTAAAAATTATTCGATTCTGGTTTCCCATGTTTTGGTGCCACCGGCAATGGAAGCAATTCTGGATGATGAACTTTGCAAGATCGATGCTTTTCTGGGTGCTGGCCATGTTTGTGCCATAATGGGAATGGAAGAATATTATCCAATGGCTGAAAAATATAAAATACCCATTGTGATCACAGGTTTTGAACCCCTGGATTTGGTGCAGGGAATTTATATGGCTGTTCTCCAATTGGAAAAAGGAATCTATGAAGTGGAAAATCAATATGCACGGGTTGTTAAACCAGAAGGCAATAAAGCAGCCAAAGAGGTTATAGATAAAGTGTTTGAAGTGGGTAACAGGGAGTGGCGCGGAATTGGGGAAATTCCCAACAGCGGTTATCTGTTAAAAAAGGCTTACAAAGATTTTGACGCAGAGAAAAAGTTTGGAATTAGCCATATTAAGGTTCCGGAAAACTCAGATTGTATTGCCGGCGAAGTTTTAAGGGGCATAAAAAAACCACAACAATGCAGTCAGTTCGGTAAAAAATGCACCCCCTATAATCCATTAGGTGCGCCGATGGTATCTTCGGAAGGTGCCTGTGCAGCTTATTATCATTTTTCAAATAATTTAATCAATTAAAAAAAATGGACGATTCAGAATTAGGCTTTGACACTATCAATCTCGGTCATGGAAGTGGTGGAATGATGACCCGGGAATTATTGGATAAGCTGATCTTTAAAACCTTCAGGAATCCGTTTATCAATCAGAAACACGATGGAGCAATTGTCAATTTCAACAATAAAATAGCCATTTCAACTGATAGTTTTGTCATTTCCCCCATCTTTTTTAAAGGAGGGAATATCGGTGAACTTGCCGTGAACGGGACAGTAAATGATGTTGCCATGTGTGGTGCCATTCCCAAATATCTTTCCCTTGCTTTTATAATTGAAGAGGGTTTAAAAATAGAAGAATTCAGGGCCATTATACACTCTATTAAAACAGCAGCCGATAAAAGCGGTGTGCTTATCATCACAGGAGATACTAAGGTTGTAGAGCGCGGAAAAGGGGACAAAATATTTATAAATACAACGGGATTTGGGGAAGTTCATCCCAAGGCAAATATATCGGCAGATCGTATCAAACCTGGCGATAAGATCATCGTAAATGGATTCTTCGCGCAACACGGAATGGCTATTATGTCTGAACGCGAAGGCTTTGTTTTTGAATCTTCCATTGTGAGCGATACTACCAATGTGAATTATTTGGTGAAGGATTTATTAGATGCTTTTGGAGATAATATTCATTTTTTTAGAGATCCCACGCGTGGAGGTGTTGCCAGTGTTTTGTCAGAAATCGCAACTGATACAGCAAAAGGGATCTCCATTTTTGAAGATCAGATCCCATTGGAAAAACAAGTTGCCGCAGCATGCGAAATTCTGGGTTTAGACCCGTTATATGTCGCCAATGAAGGCGTTTTTATTACTATAGTCGATCCGGAAATTGCAGATGCTGTAGTGAGAATGATGCGAAAAGATGAAAAAGGTATTAATGCAGTGAGCATTGGTGAGGTAACCCATGAGTATCCCGGGAAGGTTGTCATGCACAGTTCGGTAGGCGGAAAGCGCATAGTTAGTGCGCTTATTGGCGAACAGTTACCGAGGATCTGCTAAGTGTTAAACATCCAGTAAACTCCTATTACTATTGCAAAAAAACCGCCTGCAAGTCGAATTCCCTTAAAAAAAACTTCATTGTGCACATTTTTAGTAACCGATGCAATTTTGCCAACAACAAATGCAAATACGGTCATGGCTAATAAGATTCCAAGTCCAAAACCCCCGATGTATAAAAAGGAGTCGGAAGGTTTGTCAAAAACCATAATTGGTATAAACAGTAAAAAATGAGCAATCCCGGCCAATCCGTGTAAAAACCCGATGGAGGAAGAAGCAAAATAGCCTTGATTCAAATTTTTAGGATGCCTGTGTTGATGGGAATGCATATGAAAGAACCCGTGGTTGTGGGTGTGGGCTTCATTTTTGTTATGTAAGTGCGGGTGTTTGTGAATTTGTTCTGCCTTAAAAATTTTATAAAAAGCCCAAACTCCAATTCCTATGAGAACAATTCCCACCAATTGTTCGCTGTAATTGGATATTTTATCTACGGAGATCAAGGTTTTAAAAAGAGTGAACAAAACCCCAATACACAACATGCCCACAAGATGGCCAATTCCCCAAAAAAATCCAATTTTCCATGCTTTCTTCTTTGATTCAATCGCAAAAGGAGTGACGGCGGCTAAATGATCCGGACCAGTGATAACGTGGAACATAGCAGCAATCAATCCAGCTGTTACAGGAAAAGTGATGTCCATAACTAATTGTTAGAATAACCCCGTTAATTTACGGGATTTCCTTGAATAAATCTCTAAAAATAACATGAGCACCCGGATTTAATAAATTCCTCTTTGCTTATCAAATTTAAAATGGATTAGGTTCGAATCCCTTAAAAGTTCCAGATTTCCTACCTAAATATGAATCGAGTTTTCATTAGTGCCGGTTGACCTGTTATTGCTTTTCCCGTAGAGGCTCCATAATCCCAATGCAGGCCCTACTGCAAGAATAGGGAAAACATACAAGGGATCTGCCACATTGAGAAGAAAAGTAATGAGTTGAATGCTGAGAATGGTGATGGCAAAGCCAATGGAATTGACAATTGT
>JBDNHN010000346.1:0-2554 GCA_041688725.1 Gillisia sp. | reverse complement strand
TTTTTCTATTCCTTTTAAATTAACCGATCCGGGAACCAACTGGGAGCTTTTGGATTCTATTCAAATTGATGAAACTCCCTTTACTTCAGGAAGGTTAAGTTTTGGGGAGAATGTTGGTGACGCTCCAGATGACTGGTATGTAGTATACCAACAACCGGAAACCGGATTATTGCACGCCGCTGCCTATATAGTTACTTTAGGAAAGACAAAAGAAAAGGCGGAAGAAAATCCGCATGCGATTGTTTATCACGATTATAAAAAAGTTGATGGAATTCCTATCGCATCCAAATGGACCTTTCACAACTGGGATAAGGAGAGCGGGATTGGAAAGCAATTAGGGGAAGCAACCATAAGCAGCATCAAATTTTTTGATGCTAAAGATGAGCTTTTTTCGCAACCTGAAGATTCAAAAATTATTGATAAATAAGAGTTTATTGACTCACTATTTCTGATGGGATATTCCTGTAGATTACCTGATAAAATGTTGAAGTATCGTAAGGTTTAATTATAATGTCGTTCATTCCTGACTTATAAATATCTTCCCTTATCTCTTCAATCTCCAATGCGGTAAGAGCTACTACGGGAATGTCCTTATTAAATTCCCTTATTTCCACAGTTGCTTCCATCCCGGTCATTCCCGGCATATTCACATCCATTAAAACAAGGTCAAAGTAGTTATTTCTAACTTTTTCTATCGCATCCAGGCCATTGTCGCATATTTCGCAAATAAAAGATTTCTGCTCCAGGATACGTTGGGTAACAACCTGATTAATTCGGTTATCGTCAACAATTAAAATTCGTCTTCCTTCTGTTTCCTGAAGGCTTGATTCATCTTTTATTGTCTCGATCCCGTTATCTGCAATTCCGGTCACAGCTTTTTTTAATTCAATCTCAAAACTAAATAAAGCACCCTGCTCCTTCTCGCTTTCCAAATGAATTTCAGAATTAAACAGCAATAATAATTTCTTTACAATTGGCAGACCCAATCCTGTACCCTGATAATTGTAGTTTTCCGATTTCAACTGGGAGAACTCTTCAAAAATAATTTTCTGTTTTTTTATCGGAATCCCCATACCGTCATCCTTAATTTCAAAATAGATCTTTGCTGAATCTATTTTATCTTCCACCAATTTCGTTGAGATCCAGATATTCCCTCGTTCGGTAAATTTCATGGCATTTCCAATCACATTCATCAAAATTTGAGAAAGCCTTACAGGATCACTGATGAGATTAAATGGAATTTTCGGATCAATTTCCAGATGAATAGCATTTTTATTTTGAAGTCGGGTAAATTCAAAGGATTTTACAATACTGTGCATTAAATCTTTTAAATTGAGGGAGAGGTTTTCCAATTTCAACAATTTGGACTCCATCTTATTCATTTGCAACACATCATTGATCAATGCCAATAGATAATCGGCAGAAAATTTAAGTGATTTAAGATCGTCCTCATGATTGACAAGGGTTTTATCTTCCATTAAAATAGAAGTTAACCCGATGACCCCGTAAAGTGGGGTACGTAATTCGTGGCTTATGGTAGAGAAAAATTTGGTCTTTAAAATAGAAAGCCGTTCTGCCTCTTCTTTTGCAAGTATCAATTCCTTGTTTTTCTCAAGCAGATCTTTATTTAACTTTCTGCGAGATCGGCTGATTTTATAAAATCCTATAAGTATAATTATCAAAAGGATGGAGGAAATAACAGCAATAAGTGTTTTCAATTGAGATTTTTCAATTAACTCATCTTTGTAAAGCTGCTCATTCTTGGAAATTTCCAGATCCTTTTGGTATTGGATTACATCAAATTTCACGTTAGCAGCTTCAATTTGTCTTAATTTTTCCTTTTCAAAAATTTGAGAATTAAATTGGTCATATTTCTCTAAGGCAAGAAAGCCCTCCTTATAACTTCCCTGCTTAAAAAGCAGATTAGCATATTCCTTGTAAACTAAGGAACCTTCAAGTATCAAGGTGTCTTTTTCTACCCTTTGAATTGCATCTTCAAAATGGGATTTTGCTCCTTCCAATTCATTTATTCCCATATGATAGCGGCCCATTAAAGTGAGGAGTTGGACCCTAATTAAATTATCATCCCTGTCCCCCAACATTTCCCAGCTCTTTTTTAAATAAGGCAGGGCTTTTTCAAATAATCCATTATCTATATAGGTCCAGGCAAGATTTGCTGTGGGTGTAAAAAGCTCGCTTTCATAGTTCATTTTTGTAGCCAGCTCAATTGTCTTGTTATAATAATCTATCCCAATCTGGGTAGTGTTTTTATCCTCGGAATATACATTACCCAAATTGTTGTAGGACGATAACAGCAGGGTGTCGTTGTCTAATTTAAGAGCGATATTTAAGGCCGCTTTATAATGTTTCCTGGAATGAAGTGTGTCATTTAAATTGGCATAATTGATACCCAAAATATTATAGGAATGATAATTATAATAATCATTCCCACGTTTTTTAGACTCCTCGAGCAATTGCATTGCAACCTCAATAGATTCCTTGTACTGATATTTTTTTAAATGTCCTGAGGTTAATTCATAAAGGGAATCTAAAT
>JBDNHN010000345.1:0-2445 GCA_041688725.1 Gillisia sp. | reverse complement strand
TAATTCGGTAAAAAAGAAAGGCAGCAATTCTTCCCGCACGTGGCGCACCAAAATATCCTGTCTCAGGGTAAACCTCAGCTCATTTCCGGCGTATTTCTGAATTAAATCGGCTAGTTTTACTGCTGCTCCGGTATAAAAATCACCTAACGGAATCCTGATCCCAATGGCGAATAATCCTTCCTGCTTCTGAGGAATTACATTGGTGCTTTTCCATGTTTCATATTCTTTTTTGTCCTTTATTTCAATTGAAGGAATTTCAATGTTTTGCAATGAAGGTTCTTTTTCGAAAGCTTCAAGATCAAATTCCACAGTTTCTTTGGAAAGCGCTTTTTTCTGCTGGGCCACCAATTCCATAAAAGCATCTTTCCCGATGTCTTTAATAAGATATTTCATCCTGGCCTTTAGCCGTTTTGATCTCTCCCCATACCTATCAAACACCCTTAAAACTGACTCGGTTAAAGGAATTATTTTTTCGGCTTCAATAAAATCGAACAGTTCATCGGCATGTCTTGGCTGCGAACCCAAACCTCCGCCAATCATAACTTTAAATCCGCGTTTTCCATCTTGCAGTTTTGCAATAAATCCCAGATCGTGGATATAACTCAGGGCCGAATCCTCTTCAGTAGCAGAAAAAGAAATCTTGAATTTCCTTCCCATTTCCTGACAAATGGGATTCCTAAGGAAAAACTCAAATGCAGCCTGTGCATAAGGCGAGACATCAAAAGGCTCATTAACGTCTATACCGGCAGTTGGCGAAGCGGTAACATTTCGTACCGTATTTCCACAAGCTTCCCGAAGGGTAACATCATCTTTTTCCAGTTGGGCCCAAAGCTCGGGAGTACGATCCAGGCTAACATAATGGATTTGGATATCCTGCCTGGTGGTAATATGAAGTCTTCCGGTTGAATATTCATCAGAAACAGCTGAAATTCTTTTCAACTGCTCGGAAGTTACTTTTCCGAATGGCAGTTTTATACGCACCATTTGCACCCCGGCCTGTCTTTGTCCGTATACGCCACGGGCGAGTCTTAGACTTCTAAATTTGTCCTCATCGGCTTTCCCTTCCCGGAATTCCCTTATCTTTTTCTCTAAATCCAAAATGTCTTTTGCAACAACTGGATTTTCAATTTCGGTTCTAAAACTTTGCATGATCTACAGATTTTAATGGTGAGCCCATAATGGGCATTTAAATGAAAAAAGTCCTTTTAAGTTGGAACACTTAAAAGGACTTTTAAAATTGATTTTTATCAATATCGTTCTTAAGTGTAGGGTTTATGGCGCATACACATCATCATTAGGGTTATTATGTTTTTTGTGATTTTCATTTGCTCTTTAATTAATAAAACCCACGCCCGCAGTGGTGTTAGTTTGACTGTCAATTAAAATGAACCTGCCATTTTCTTTGTTGTTTTTATACTTATCTGTATAAATAGCTTTGCTCAATTTTATAGATACCTGGCCTATTTCATTTAATTTTAGTGAAGAAGCCTGGATGGCTCCGCTAAAATCTGTGGAAATATTTGTGTCGATTTTATCGATTTTTGCCAGTACGCTATTGGTGTTATGCTGAAGCACATATTTGTTTCCAGGCAGGAGCGCTTTTCCATCCATCCAGCAAATTGTAGCATTCATAATTTTAGTCTGCTCTGGCAGTTCGTCAAATTTTACAAGCATATCACCCCTAGCCACGTTAATATCACCCTCCAGCGTAATTGTTACCGAACTCCCCGCCGGGGCCTCATTGTACTTCTTATCAAAAAAGTATATTTCCTTGATAGTTGAGCTTGTGAGCGATGGAAGAACGGTTACTTTATCACCAACTTTCAGGCTGTCCCCGGTAATTTTTCCCGCATACCCCCTGAAATCGTGATATTTTTCACTTTTTGGACGTATTACCGTTTGAACAGAAAATCTGGCCTGACTTATTTCATTAAAATCTTCAGTCTTAATATTTTCCAAATGTGACAATACGGTTTCCCCTTCATACCAGGACATTGCATCCGATTTTTCCGCAATATTTTCACCCCATAAAGCACTTACCGGTATAAAAGTGATGTTTTGACCTTTAAACTCACTTTTGGTTTGCATTTGCTTAAAATCTTCGACAATTTCATCAAAAACGGCTTGTGAATAATTGACCATATCCATTTTATTCACGGCCACCACCACTTCTTTTATCCTGAGCAAATTATTTATAAAAAAATGACGATAGGTTTGTTCTATTACTCCTTTTCTGGCATCTATCAGGATGATTGATACCTGGGAGGTTGAAGCCCCGGTCACCATATTGCGCGTATATTCCACATGTCCCGGAGTATCGGCGATAATGTAACTTTTCTTTTTTGTCGAAAAATAAATATGCGCCACATCAATGGTAATTCCTTGTTCCCGTTCGGCTACAAGGCCATCGGTTGCCAATGAAAAATCAAGATAATCAAATCCTTT
>JBDNHN010000344.1:0-3728 GCA_041688725.1 Gillisia sp. | reverse complement strand
TCACGAGCCCTTAATTTTAAAGGGCTTTTGCTTTTTCTTCTAATTTATTTTAATTAAAAATCAGTTAAATTTAGTTAAAAAATGTACCTTTACTGTACCTCAAAATCTGGTAGGTTTTTTGAAAATCTAAAACGGCGAAATTATGAGGCTTATGATTCAAAAATAAACTTAATAATATTTAATGTCCTTTTAATACAAGCGAGGAATAGAATTAATTATTTTAATTATGAGTACAAATATAAAAATTGAAAAGATCTGCCAATATTGTAAAAAGACATTTGTCGCTAAAACACTAAATACAAAATATTGTTCTCACAAATGTAATAGTAGGGATTATAAGGTCAGGAAGAAATATGAAAAATTAACCGGGTCATTAGGTGAGAACCAAGATCCCAGCAAAACACTTCCAACCCCTATAGGAACATATCTTAACACACTTCATGAGAAGCAATTTTTAACGGTTGGTGATGTCTCGAAGCTATTAGGTATTTCCAAAGCAACTATTTACCGATTGATCAAAGACGGGGATTTAAAAGCTGTGAGCTTTTCGGAACGTACTACCAGAATAAAAAGATCAGAAATTGATAAACTATTTAACTAAGAAATAAACTTATGGCCAACGTCACCTTAAGAAGTAAAAAACTAGCAAAGGGAAAACTTAGTCTTTTCCTCGATTTCTACCCAGAGATTATAAATCCAAAAACAGGCAAACCCACTCGAAGAGAGTTTCTACAACTTAAAATTTTCGAAAACCCAAAAAATGAACTTGAGCGGGAGCACAATTCTACACAAGTACAACTGGCAGAACAAATTCGTGCCAAACGTCTTATGGATATTCGAAATAAGGAATATGGTTTAAAAGAGCATATGGATTTAGATATAAACTTTTATAATTTTTTCGAGGGTGTTGTTACAGATTACTACAATAATGGAAGTAAAGGAAATTATCACTCCTGGAAATCCTCATTAGCCTACTGGGAAAGGTATATTGGAAGAAGCCTAAATAGCAAACAGCTACTACCCTATCATGTTGAGAAATACAGAGAATTTTTATTATCGGCTAAAACCTTAAGAAATAAGGATAGAGTACTTACAAATAATACCTCTTCCACTTATTATAAAAATTTTATCAATGTGTTAAAAAAGGCGTACAAGAAAAAACTTTTAGTTTCTAATTTAGCCGAAGATGCAGTTTATATTAGGGAGGAAGAAACATATAGAGAGTATTTAACTGAAGAGGAATTACAGATGCTATCTAAAGCCATTTGTTCCTTACCCTCCTTAAAACGTATGGCATTTTTCTCTGTTATGACAGGACTCAGGTTTTCAGATATACACAACCTGCAATGGCAGAATATATTTCAAGATAAATCCCAGGGTTACTATATCAAACTTAAGGAGCAAAAAACTGGTA
Organism: Gillisia sp.; assembly: GCA_041688725.1. GTDB lineage: Bacteria > Bacteroidota > Bacteroidia > Flavobacteriales > Flavobacteriaceae > Gillisia. The sequence goes on along the minus strand of JBDNHN010000344.1, from coordinate 2,314 downwards.
ATATGCAAAACCATTTCATTCCTGACAATGCTTATTCGCTTTTGGTCAAAGAAGGCAATACTGAAGGAAAGGTTTTCACAAACATTAAATACACTCAAATCACACGTCCTTTAAAAGAATGGTTAGATACTGCTGGTATAAACAAGAAAATATCCTTCCATAATTTTCGACATACGTATGCAACACTTCAGCTATCAAAAGGAACTGACATATATACACTCTCTAAAATGTTAGGACACAAAAATGTCTCCACAACCCAGATTTACGGTAAAGTAATGGATAAACAAAAAATAGAAGCGTCTAAAAAACTTAATTTGATCTTTGATGGATTATAAAAGCATATACCTTGAAGCTTTCAAGGAAAAAATAAAGGAAATTGAAGCGGAAATAATATCTAAAGTAAAAAGTTCCAAGAAAAAAAATAAATATTTTACTACACTTTCGAACAACATCGGCAAGGAATTAAGGGATCAAGAAATCATTTTGAGATCTTCATTAACTACCCTTTATCCGGAATTATTTGAAAATTTTCTACAAAGGTTTCAGGAATATGAATCAGATCATTTGACTTCATTTTTCACTTTTATTTTCCCGGAATTTATAGAAAGTTACTCTGAAACAGCATTGAATAAATGTGCTACGGAGTTAGGAGCATATGAAGGATGCAAAAGAGCTGCTAATAATTTCTCAAATTCAACAGAATTTTTAAAAGCAATTTATGCTTTAGATAAAAACTATGATTTTTACAGGTTAGACTTTGATCCTAATGACAATCCCATTAACTCTGATTTATTTCACAAAATGCAAAAGGAAAGATTTATCGGTTACGGTCAAGAACCGAACTGGGAAGAAGCTTTTCTAAGAGAAATCATAAAGGAAAAGAAAGTAGAAAATAAAAGAGAGAAGGAAGAGGAACAGGTAGAGCCTAAAACCGTTAAACCAGGAGGCGCAATGGATATAACTGAAAAACGATATATCCTTCACCTTCTATATGAACTACTTTCTCAAGGTTCTGAAATGAAAGCGCCTGAGTTTATGCAAATACTTCATTTAACGACTGATATAATAGATGCTTCTGCACAAATAACTGGAAACCCTCCACACTACAGACAAGTTCACGAAGGCTTTTCCAAGAATTATCCTAAAAATAAAAAAATAGCGCTAATCAATAGGGTCATTTCAAAAATCCACGGGTACCAACTTCCAAGACTTAAGGAAATATTGAGTGATAAATTGATAGCATTGACTAAAATAAAATAGAATAACTCACTATGTGTTAAAAAAAGCAGCTACAAAATAGCTGCTTTTTTTATACCCATATACGCCTAATATCAATTTTAGTTTATTGGTTATCAATATTTTACTATAACAATAGATTTTCAACAGGAAAACAAAACCCGGAAGGTCAGTGACATAATTCCATTTCTTCGTACCATCATAAACCTTAAAATAAACAACAAATGAAAAAAGTAGTTTACGAAGTAAATGAAGAAAACGCACATCTCATTGCTAAAATCCTTCTTAAATATTTTCGGGAGCAAGAGAACAGTCAAGAAGAAAAGTACCTAACTATTGAAGAGGTAGCAAAACTTATCGGCTATAAAAAGACTTCCATATATGGATTGGTCCAGAAGAACAAAATCCCTTACCACAAAAAAGGAAAGCTCTTCTTCCTCAAATCAGAAATAATGGAATGGCTCAAGAATGGTAAGAAAACCACATCGGAAGATATAAAAAGAAAAGCGGACGCTTACCTTCTGAATAATCTCCTTTAACCGTTAGTCTAACGTTAACCTAATTTACAATGGACAAATATCTTTATACCTGCCATTATTGTGGCAAGGATTATAAGCCTAATCGTAGACATAAACAACGCTACTGTAGTAATAGCTGCCGAGTTAATGCTTTCAATCAGAGAAAAAAGAATTCTCTCACCGAACCGAAAAATGGTCCTTCTCTACCTAAGAAGGAGGAAAAGAACGAGCAAAAGATAAGTATGGCAGGAATAGGTAATGCCGCAATTGCAAATGTAGCCACTGATTTCGTAAAAACCATATTTATAAAGGAAGAAAACAAACCTGCAACAAAAGGAGATCTTTCATGCATTTTAAGTAAAATTCAATCACGCTTTATGCCTGTAAGTAACATCCCCAATAGGAGTGATGGTGCTAGGCCTTTTTATGATTCAGGAACAGAATCCATTGTGTTTAGACATCATTTACCCACAGACGAAATTAAGAAGCCAAAAAATTTTCAATTCTTTTGAAGTCAATAAATCATAATCATATCCAGCCTTGGATGGTACAAAGAATTT
>JBDNHN010000343.1:0-4382 GCA_041688725.1 Gillisia sp. | reverse complement strand
GAGTTTTGAGTTTGAATTGAATCCATAAAAAAAATGCGGTTCGAAAATATTTCCGAACCGCATTCTTATAAAAGTTAAAAACTTATTTACTCTTTTTCAATAACTTTCTTTTCACTAGCTTTTTTTGTTTCAGTTTTCTTTTCTGAAGCGACTGGTGCATTCAACTTTTGGCTCATTTCCATCGATAAGGATGAACGATCAAAAGTGATTTTTCCAGAGCCGGTTTCTAGAACCACTGAATTGTTTTTTTCGCTAAAATCGACAATTTTACCGTGCATTCCGCTTTTGGTAACAATGCGATCTCCCTTTTTTAAGTTGGAAGCAAAGACTTTTTCCTGTTTAGCTTTTTTCATTTGTGGGCGTATCATAAAAAAATACACTACCACGAACATTAAAATAATTGGTGCAAACTGCGTTATTTGATCCATAAATAGGTTTAATTGTTTTATCCGGCCGGATTAGTATCGGCTTCAATAAATGCTTTGATTCTTAAAACTTGTGTGCCTGTTTTGGTATTAGCGGTAACGGTAACGGTTTTGGTGATTTGTCCTTGCCCTGAACCATTAAATTTAACGGTCATTGCTCCTGTTTCTCCAGGTGCGATAGACTCATTTTGAGGATAGGAAGGTATAGTACATCCACAAGAACTGCTTGCATTGGTAATTACCAATGGTGCTTTTCCTGTATTGGTAAAATTAAACACGTGCTCTACATTGGTCCCTTTTACCAGATTTCCGAAATCAAATTCTTCTTCTTCAAAAGTCATTACAGGGAAATTCACCACCTGAGCATCGCGCGCTGCAGATGCTTCCACGTTTTCAGCTTTAACCTTGCTTGATGCGTCATCTTTGCAGGAAGTAAATAGCATGGCTCCAACGGCCGCTAACATTAAGATTCCTTTTTTCATAAAAAATAATTTTAAATTAATTGTTAAAAATACTAAATTTTCTGGATTACAGAAGGCCCCGGCCTATTTTATTTAAGCGATTTTCCTCCTGGTATTCTTTAGACAACTTGTCTAAAACCCCATTTATAAATATACTGCTTTTTGGGGTGCTGTATTCCTTGGCAATTTCCAGATATTCGTTAATTGTCACCTTGACCGGAATAGAAGAAAAGTTCAAAAATTCGCAAAGCGCCATTTTTATAAGAATGGTATCAATTTCGGCAATTCTTTCCTTATCCCAATTGGGAGTTTTCCCTTGCATTTCATTTGATAATTCCTCGTCATTCACGTAGACTTTCCTGAATAGATCTGTACCAAACTCTTCATCTTCCGGACTTTTAAAAAGCTTGGGGAGTTTTAATTCCTGCGGAGTAGACTCTTTTAATTTTTTAAGAAATTTCAAAATTGCCGTATTGACAATTGGCAGATCATCCACCCAGGTCAGTTTTGTGTCCTCAAGATAATCGTACAACTTGTCATTGGGGGCGATAAATTCCTTCAGCATAAGAATTACAAAATCCTTATCTTCATTAAAATCTGAAGTACGGGTAGCCAAATAATCATTGAAAGCATCGCTCTCCATTATTTTTGCCCATAAAATCGACACATATTCGTTATCCCTGCTCCAATGTGAAATAGCCCGTTCATCACAGGCATTCTGAAAGTCGATATTGTCTTCCAGCATTTGGATCACCTTATTATTTACAAACTTCAGGTTTGGATTGAGCTCATCCTGGGTTGGTAAAAACTTTTTTTGTGATTTTTCCAGATAACTTTCGGAATAGGACCTGATCTCAATGATCAATTTTAAAAGGAGCAAAAACAAATCGTACATTTCCTTCATGCTTTTTTGAAGGAATTTCTCTTCTGCATTAAAATTTTTGTTTTGGCTGTGATGGAATGCGTAAAGCGATTGCATTACCTTAACTCGAATATGTCTTCTGGTTAACATAGCTGTAAAAGAACTTTTAAAAATTAGCAAGGCGAAAGAACCCTCTTTCACCTTGCAAAAATAGTATTTATTTCAAACTCCTTAGTTCAAATTCTCCCTTTTTCTGTCATCAATTCTCTGTTGGGCGATTTTCAGGGCTGCATTGTGAGTTGTGATCCTACTGCTTTCGGCCATTTTCAAGATCTCGAGGGTGGTATTGTAAATATTTTCTGTTTTGCGAATAATCTCTTTTTTTCCATATCCTTCCAATTCGGCATATACATTTATGATCCCTCCTGCGTTAATCAAAAAGTCCGGAGCATATACAATGCCTTTCTCCTGAAGAATCTTCCCGTGGCGTACTTCATCTGCCAATTGGTTATTTGCTGCCCCCGCAATAATGGAAGCTTTGATCTTGCCAATGGTTTCGTCGTTAATGGAGGCTCCTAAAGCACAGGGCGCATAAATATCCACATCGGCGCTGTAAATGTCATCGGTATAAATTTTGGCTCCGTATTTTTTGCTCACCTCTTCCAATTTTGGAAGATTGATGTCACTTATAAAAATCTCAGCACCTTCATTAGACAAATGTTCTACCAATGCTTCTCCCACATGGCCAATTCCCTGAACCATAACTTTCTTCCCTTCAAGGTCATCATTGCCATATTTGTATTGTGCAGCCGCCTTCATTCCCATAAACACGCCATAGGCAGTAATAGGTGAAGGATTTCCCGCTCCTCCTTTTGATTCTGAAATACCGGTTACATAAGGAGTTACCTCCCGTACCGTATCCATATCCTGAGTATCCATCCCGATATCTTCTGCGGTGATATATTTCCCGCTTAGGGAATGTACAAACTCTCCAAATTTGCGCATTAATTCGGGCGTTTTTTGAGTTTTGGAATCTCCAATTATCACGGCTTTCCCACCACCAAGATTCAATCCGGTAATAGCGCTTTTAAAAGTCATTCCACGTGATAACCTTAAGGCATCGTTCAAGGCTTCCCATTCATTGGCATAATCATACATTCTAGTTCCGCCCAAAGCAGGTCCTAAAACGGTGTTATGAATACTTATTATTGCCTTTAAACCTGTATCTTTGTCGTTGCAAAAAACAACTTGCTCGTGATTATCAAAGGACAACTGACCGAAAACCGGTGCAGTTTTTTTAAGTTCATTTGCGTTTAAAAGGTCGACTTGCATAGAATATATTTTTAAAAATTAGATTTTCTGTTTTATAAGAATCAATATGCAAAATTAAGGAATATTTTAATTTTCCCGGCAATTTGAATCAAAAAATGCGAATATCACAAAAAAGTCAAGGGAATCAGTATATATGAAAGAATTAAAACATCTCAATAAATATTTTTATAAGTATAAGTGGCAATTAATTTTAGGCTTCATCATTACAATCGTGGCAAGAATTTTTGCGCTTTATCCAATACAATTTATTGGGGATTCCACCAATGTTATTCAAAGGTATGTAGAGGGTGAAATCACCGATCCCGCAGCTTTACGTCAGGAATTATTTTATAATATTTTACTCATAATTGGAGCTACCCTTATTTCGGCATTTCTCACCTTTTTAATGCGTCAAACTTTTATAGTGGTTTCCCGGCATATGGAATACGACCTGAAAAATGAGGTGTACCAACAATATCAATACCTCTCGCTAAATTTTTATAAAAAGAACCGTACCGGCGATTTAATGAACAGAATAAGCGAAGATGTATCCAAAGTACGCATGTACCTTGGCCCCGCGATTATGTACAGCATAACTACCCTTACTTTATTTGTGGTGGTGATCTGGTACATGGTCAATACCGCTCCCCTTTTGACGCTTTACACCCTGGCCCCGCTGCCATTTTTGTCTTTTGCCATTTATAAACTCAGTGTGGCCATTCATAAACGAAGCACTATCGTGCAGCAATATTTATCAAAATTAAACACATTTACCCAGGAAAGTTTTAGCGGGATCTCGGTGATAAAATCTTACAGACTGGAACCCCTTACCAATCAAAATTTCAGAGAGCTATCCGACGGAAGCAAACAAAAAAACCTGGATTTGGTTAAAGTCCAGGCTTTCTTTTTCCCAATGATGGTTTTGCTTATAGGAGTGAGCAACACCCTTGTGATCTTTATTGGTGGGCGGCAGGTTATAAGCGGGGAAATTGAAAATATCGGGATCATAGTGGAATTTTTGCTATATGTAAATATGCTTACCTGGCCGGTAGCTACCGTGGGATGGGTAACATCTATCATTCAACAGGCCGAAGCATCTCAGGCGCGTATCAACGAATTTCTAAAGCAAGAGCCGCAAATTAAAAACCTTCAGAAAAATATCCAACCTGTACTTGGTGATATCGCTTTTAAAAATGTGACTTTCACCTATGAAGACACCAATATAACCGCCCTTAAAAATCTTTCCTTTTCAGTCAATCGTGGAGAAACTTTGGCCATTATAGGAAAAACAGGCTCTGGAAAATCGACAATTCTGGAATTAAT
>JBDNHN010000342.1:0-4426 GCA_041688725.1 Gillisia sp. | reverse complement strand
TGAATTGGTTCTTGGTACTTGAAAAAATCAAGAACTCAACCAGTAAAATGGCGACAGTTGCAGCCTTTGCCTTTGCTTCAAATAGCGCATGGTACGAGTACAAACAACAACTATTCAATATGCTAATTAGAACTTAGCTAAAATGTATTATAATTGTCGCACCTCATACCAGTTGGTACGATTTTTATATAGGAGTCATGGTTCGAAAGGTTCTGGATCTTCACATTGATTTTGTAGCAAAAGCGGAATTGTTTAAACCTCCTTTTGGTTGGTATTTCAGATGGGTTGGCGGAACTGCGCTTGACCGGACTTCCAATCAAAATAAAGTAGAAACAATTGCACAACTTTTTAAAACCCGGGAGGTTTTTCGATTGGCGCTTTCTCCTGAAGGTACCCGTAAAAAAACAGAGCGTTGGAGAACCGGATTTTACTATATTGCAAAAATTGCTCAAGCACCCATAATAATGGTTGCCTTTGATTACCGAACAAAAACGGTTAAGTTCTCGGAACCATTCTTCACTACGGGAAATCTGGAAAAAGATTTTTCTGAAATTCAGATTTTCTATAAAAATATTGAGGGAAAAAACCCGGAAAAATTTTAAAACCCAAGCAGTTATTCTTCGGTTTCTTTCATGGTGTGATATACGTTTTGAACATCATCATCCTCTTCCAGGCGTTCCAATAATTTTTCAACATCAGCAGTTTCTTCTGGAGGGAGTTTTTTGGTGATTTTCGGGATCCTGTCAAAACCGGAGGATAAGATTTCAATTTTGCGGCGTTCCAGCTCACCCTGAATATTTCCAAAACTTTCAAAGGGAGCGTAAATCAAGATACCATCTTCATCTTCAAAAATCTCATCGGCACCAAAATCAATTAATTCCAGTTCAAGTTCTTCTGTATCAATTCCTTCGGGATGAATTCTAAAATTACAGGTATGGTCAAACATAAATTCAACTGAACCGGATGTTCCCAAATTCCCGCCGGATTTATTAAAATGCAAACGCACATTGGCAACGGTCCTATTGTTATTATCTGTAGCTGTTTCTACCAAAACTGCAATTCCGTGAGGAGCATAACCTTCAAAAAGCACAATTTTATAATCCCCAAGACTTTTATCGCTGGCGCGTTTTATGGCACGATCAACGTTGTCTTTGGGCATGTTAATGCTTTTGGCATTTTGAATAACAGCTCTTAACCTGGAATTGGTTTCAGGATCCGGACCGCTATCCTTAACGGCCATTACAATATCTTTACCAATACGGGTAAATGCTATGGCCATTTTTGACCAACGTTTCATTTTTCGTGCTTTTCTAAATTCGAATGCTCTTCCCATAAAAATTTTAATTCTGGTGCAAAAATAAAAAAAACGTTCCATTTTTAGGTGAAAAATGGAACGTCAATTTATTTTTGTTTTAATAATTAATCTGCGTTGACAATTTTTTCAATTGTTTTGGCAAGTTTAAAGTCCTTTTCGGTTACCCCTCCGGCATCATGAGTGGATAATGAAATCTCCAATTCATTGTAAACATTGGACCAATCCGGATGATGCTGTTGCGCCTCGGCTTCAAATGCAATCCGGGTCATAAGTGTAAATGCTTCTTTGAAATTTTCAAACTCGAAGGAGGTGTGTATGGCATTGTCAGAATACGTCCAACCTTCCAGAGATTCCAGGTGGCCGTTGATTTCCTCTTTAGATAATTTTTTCATTTTTGGTATGTTTTAGTCGGTTATCAGTAATAAAAAATTAACTTTTAAAGTTAAGCATATCCTACCTCAACTTGCATCATCACCATTTTTTTAAGATAAAATTAACAATTATATGATCTGTGAGGCATTTATTATCTGCTGAATTGTAACCTGTAGATTTTTGGGAAGAATATTATCTTTTGGAACTACCGCAAGAAATCGGTCGTAATTGGAATCATATACCTGTTTTAAAAGCGGATTTTTAAAACCGAGCACTTCGGCAATATCGGTGATCAGGTCATGTTGATGGGTAAGGTCATTGCTTCCCAAATGAAAAACGCCTTGTTTTTTATGGTTTATAATATAATGGATTTGCTGAGTAATTTTTGAAATTTCAGCAGCATTTACTACCACGTTTGGAAATACTTCAAGTGGTTCGCCAAATTCAATTTTATTTTTTATTTCCAAGACCCGCGGGGAGTTTGCCCCAAAGACCATGGGCAATCGCAAAATATTGTACTTGTGAATTGGGAGCCGAAGCAAAGCATTTTCAATTTTAATTTTAAACCGGCCATAGACACTTTGTGAAAGTGTCTTATCATATTCATACGATGGATAATTGGTAAAGGCATCGAATACATTTGCAGATGAAATAAAAACGAGTTTAGATTCATTTTTTTTTAAATAATCAATAATCGACAAATGGGTGTTTATCTGTGCATTGAAATTTCCGCGTAAGGCAGAAATTATGATGGTTGGTTTTAAATTTTGAAGTAAAAGTTCGATGTTTTCTGTTTGGATATCGAACTGGTAGAATTTTTGGTTTTTGCTGAAGGGTTCAGCATTTGTGAAATAGGTGCCGTAGGTATCAAAATAGGAGCAAAGCTCTTTATATAAGGCGTTGCCTATAAAGCCGCTTGCTCCTATAATCAATATTTTTTTCAATAGAATTATCCTTTATAAAAGGGCAATTTCACCAGTGTGGCCGGAATGGCTTTATTTCGAACTTGGATGAATATTTTTTCACCTGTTTTGGCCATTTCCGCTGGAATGTAACCCATTCCTATTCCTTTTTCTAAAGATGGTGACATGGTACCCGAAGTAACTATGCCAATAATCTTGCCATTATCATTTACAATATTGTACCCATGTCTTGGGACTCCGCGTTGATCCAATTCAAAAGCGATCAATTTTCGTTTTGGGCCTTCCTCTTTTTCTTTCTTTAGGGCTTCAGAATTTATAAAGTCCTTAGTAAATTTTGTAACCCAACCTAAACCAGCTTCTATTGGAGAAGTGGTGTCATCAATATCATTTCCATAAAGACAGTATCCCATTTCTAGTCGAAGTGTGTCCCTGGCAGCCAATCCTATTGGTTTTATTCCAAAATTGGCACCGGCTTCCATCACATTATTCCAGATTTGTTTGGCATCTTCATTTTTGAAATAAATTTCGAAGCCTCCGCTTCCGGTATATCCCGTAGCTGAAATAATCACATTTTTAACTCCTGCAAATTCAGCAACTTCAAAGGTGTAAAACTTCATATCTTTCAAATTCACTTCAGTGAGGGATTGCATAGCCTCGGCTGCTTTTGGACCTTGAATGGCAAGAAGGGAATATCCATCAGAAAGATCTTCCATTGTTGCATCCATGGTATTATGTTGGGAGATCCAATTCCAGTCTTTTTCAACATTTGAGGCATTTACCACCAACAAATATTTTTCAGCATTTATCCTGTAAACGAGCAAATCGTCTACAATTCCACCATCTTTATTGGGCAAACAGCAATATTGGGCTTTTCCGTCCACTAATTTGGAGGCATCATTGGAAATCACTTTTTGAATAAGATCTAAGGCCTTATCACCGGAGATCAGGAATTCTCCCATATGGGAAACATCAAAAACTCCTACTGCATTGCGAACGGTTTGGTGTTCTATGTTTATGCCTTCGTACGAGACCGGCATATTAAAACCGGCAAACGGAACCATTTTGGCATTTAAAGCAACATGAATATCGTTAAGGGCAATTTCTTTCATATGAATTTATAAAATTATTTTAACAAATATATGGAGCATCCATATAATGATTTACTGTTTAAAAAATCCCATTCAATTGGATATTTCATCAATTTTGGAATTAGACAAATTTATTTAATTCAAACTGAATTAGAGTGGGATAATACAGTTTTTATTAAGAATTTATTATTGTTTTGATAAGCCTCAAGAGAAGTTTTATATTTGTAGAGCTTATTAAAATAGTAAAAGAAAATTAAATGTATTTTTAAAAGTTACCTTGCCAAAACCATCATTTTTGACAAGGTAACTAAAAATAAACAAAGGCTTATTGGTAGATAAAAAATTATTTAGATGAAGAAATTATGAAAATTTTTGATGTTCAACAACTGGCCGAAGCAGATAAGGTAACTATTGAAAAACAGGGGATCACCTCTGAAATGTTGATGGAACGCGCTGCTACCTTAGTCTATAACGAAATTCATTCTAGGCTTCAAGGTGCCCAACTTCCTATCAAGATATTTTGCGGTATTGGAAACAATGGGGGTGATGGGTTGGTTGTTGGTCGTTTGTTGTTGGAACAAAATTATAATGTGACTATATATGTCGTAAATTATAGCAATGCACGATCAAAAGATTTTCTTGCCAATTATAATAAGTTAAAAGATATTTCCGCTACCTGGCCGACCTTAATAAATGGTAGGGAGGATTTTCCTGAGTTATCTGATGAG
>JBDNHN010000341.1:0-5627 GCA_041688725.1 Gillisia sp. | reverse complement strand
TTATTGGGCACAGATTTCGTGGAAATTTATGTAGGAAACGCCAAACAGGCGGCCTTTTACTATCAACAAGCCTGGGGTTTTGAACCGGTAGCATATTCCGGTTTGGAAACTGGCAGAAAGGACAGTGTTTCCTATGTGATGCAACAGGATAAAATTCGTTTGGTGTTAACTTCACCTTTAAAACCTGGTGGCGATATCAATGCCCATATCAATAAACATGGAGATGGAGTTAAGGTAGTGGCACTTTGGGTAGACGATGCCAGAAAAAGTTATATAGAAACCACCAATCGCGGCGCAAAATCCTATGTAGAACCTTATGTTCTGGAAGATGGCAATGGCTGGGTTGTGATTTCGGGGATTCATACCTATGGGGAGACGGTACATTTATTTATAGAGCGAAAAAATTACAGTGGCCCTTTTATACCGGGATATATATCATATACGCCCAATTTCGAAGTTGAACCTACCGGCCTGAAATTTATTGACCATATGGTTGGAAATGTGGGTTGGAATGAGATGAACAAATGGTGTGAGTTTTATGCAAAAGTGATGGGTTTTGCACAATTGGTTTCTTTTGACGATAAGGATATTTCCACAGATTTTACCGCCTTGATGAGCAAGGTGATGAGCAATGGAAATGGCAGGATAAAATTCCCAATCAACGAACCCGCAGAAGGAAAAAAGAAGTCCCAAATTGAAGAATACATAGATTTTTATAATGGAGCCGGGGTGCAACACATTGCTCTTGCCACAGATAATATTATTGAAACCGTAACAAAATTAAAGGATCGAGGGGTAGAATTTTTATATGTTCCTGAAAGTTATTACGATACCGTATTGGAAAGAGTTGGTAAAATTGATGAAGAATTGGCCCCACTTAAAGACCTGGGAGTTTTAATAGACAGGGATGATGAAGGGTATTTATTACAAATTTTCACCAAACCGGTTTTGGATCGTCCAACTATGTTTTTTGAGATAATTCAGCGAAAAGGAGCCAAATCTTTCGGAAAAGGAAACTTTAAAGCCCTTTTTGAAGCTATTGAAAGAGAACAGGAAATGCGCGGAACCTTGTAATTTGTATTAAATTACCTCCTATTAATTACTTATGTCAATCTATCTATAATAATTTTATCGACTTCGAGTTAAAGTCATTCCTTGTGTTGTGAAAGTTGAAAAATAATGGGATTTTTGCATCACATTTTGGAGTGGTTACCAAAGTGTTTTAATTTTTTTATAATTTAAGTTTTTAGTTGGTTAATAAGATAAAAACCCCATCATTAATTTGATGGGGTTTTTTGTTTTTTATACATTTGGAATAGTAATTGTAATTCTACTAAAAAATAAAAAAACATTTTGAAAGTCAGGTGTTCATTAATTCTTTTACAAATGAAAAATAGAATTACCATTATAATGTTGCTTCTGCTGATGGCTCCTCTCAGTATATTTTCTCAAAAAGCTTTCCAGGATGGAGAATGGTTAAAATTCCGGGTTTACTATGGAATATTCAATGCGAGTTACGCAACTTTAGAAGTCAATAATACCAATTTAAATAATAAGGATGTTTTACACGTAATAGGAAGGGGTAAGTCTACAGGATTGCTGCATTTATTCTTTAAAGTAGATGATAATTACGAAACTTATATAGACAAAAATAGCAGTCTTCCTTATCGTTTCATACGTAAAATTGATGAAGGCGGTCATACCAAGGATTTGCAAATTGATTTTAACCAGGAACTCAATAGAGCATACGTTACAGACAGAAAACATAACGAAAACAGAACTTTTACCACCCAGGAAAACGTGCATGACATGTTATCGTCATTTTATTATATCCGCAATTCCCTGAATGATAATAAACTTGTGGCTGGCCAGGAATTTAATCTGAATATGTTTTTTGATGACGAAAACCACAACTTTAAATTAAAGTTTCTGGGAAGGGAGGTTTTAAACACAAAATTTGGTAAAATTGCAACATTAAAATTCAGGCCATATGTTATGGCAGGAAGAATATTTAAGGAAGAGGAAGCCCTTACGCTTTGGTTAACGGACGATAAAAATAAAATTCCAATTAGGATTAAAGCTGAGCTTACGGTAGGTTCGCTTAATGCCGATTTGGAAGAATTTAAGGGGTTAAAACATCCATTTGTAATATTAATCAAATAGTTCATGGAACAAATAAAGCCTGAGATTGCAGAGCGTATTCTGAAACTTGAGGAAAAGTTTAAAAATTCAGGTCAGGATATGGGCTCTTTTCTGGACGGGCTTTTATATGACAAGTATATTACTTATTGGGATTACATCAACTTGGATACATTATTGAGTTTGCAGGTTCCAAAAACATATTTCCCCGATGAGGAAATATTTATTACCTATCATCAAATTACCGAGTTGTATTTTAAACTCATCCTGCATGAGCAGAAGCAAATCATTGCCTCAAAAAACCTCACCGCATCATTTTTTACTGAAAAATTAACAAGGCTAAACCGCTATGTTAGGATATTGATAAATTCTTTTGATGTAATGATCAAGGGAATGGAGCGGGAACAATTTTTAAAATTCAGGATGGCACTTCTGCCCGCCAGCGGATTCCAATCGGCACAGTTCAGGATGATCGAATTAAATTCAACCCCTTTAGAACATTTGGTTCCGTTTGAATTGAGGGAAAAATTTTCTTCAGAAAACAGTATCGAAGAATTGTATGAAAATTTATATTGGAAAAAGGGAGGAATTGATCTGGCCACAGGCGAGAAAACCCTAACCCTCAAACAATTCGAATTGCGCTATACGCCTCGGTTTTTGCGCATCGCTAATCAGGTGAAGGGGGAAACTCTGTATCACAAATATCTGCAACTCCCCGAAAAAGAAAAAAACGATCTAATTTTAATTGATGCGTTGCGTACCTTTGACAGCAATTTAAACGTCAATTGGTTGTTAATGCATATGGGCGCGGCCCACAGGTATTTGAATAAGGATAAAATGGCACTTGCAGCTACAGGTGGTACAAATTGGAAGGAATTTTTACCCCCCAGTTTCCAAAAAAATAGTTTTTTTCCGAACCTTTGGTCAAAAGAGGAATTCAATAATTGGGGTAAAGAATGGGTAACCCATTTTATAAATAAATAAAATTGAAATTGAAATTGAGAAAGTTAAGTTTTTTACTATTGTTGTCGATGGCATTTACTGCCTGTAATGAAAAAATTGAGCAGAAGGAGCTTGCAGAAATTAAAGTTGTTGAGAAACAACCCGTACTTGAAGAATATGGATTTGTTCTGAATGATTATGAAGTAGTGCGCGACACCATTAAATCCGGTGATAGTTTTGGCAAGATCATGGGTGTCCAGGGCGTTAGCGGAACAAAAGTTTTTGAAATTATGGAACAGGTTCGGGAAACTTTAGATCCTACCAGATTGAAAATCGGAAAACCTTATGTGATCTTAAAAGCACAGGATTCTGCTAATACGCCTCAATTTTTTATTTATGAAAACGATAGGATAGAATATACAGTGGTAAATATTGCCGATAATATTGCCGCTTATAAAGCTCAAAAACCGGTAAGCCTTAAAAAGAGAACCGTTTCAGGAGTAATTGTAAGTAACCTTTCTGAATCTATGGAAAGCCAGGGTTTAAGCGTACTCTTATCTTACAGGTTAAGCAGTATTTACCAATGGAGCATCGATTTTTGGAAACTTCAAAAAGGCGATCAGTTTAAAATGATTTATACCGAGAAATATATTAATGATACCATTTATGCCGGAATAGAAAGTATTGAAGGCGCCGTTTTTGTCCATCAGAAAAAACCTTACTACGCCTTTAATTACATGGTAGACCCGGAATCCGGAGATATTAATTATTATGATGAAAAGGCCAGGCCATTGGAGAGTTTCTTTTTAAAAGCGCCTTTAAATTTTAGTCGTATTTCCTCAAGATATTCAGGGAACAGATACCATCCGGTGCAAAAACGATGGAAGGCCCACAAAGGAACAGATTATGCAGCGCCTCATGGCACGCCTATCTGGTCTACCGCCAATGGGACGGTAATAGCATCGAGATATACCGGTGGGAACGGGAATTACGTAAAAGTAAAACACAATGCCACTTATACTACCCAATATCTCCATATGTCCAAAAGAAATGTACGGGTTGGGCAGCGTGTAAAACAAGGAGATGTGATAGGATTTGTCGGTAGTACAGGCCTCGCAACCGGCCCCCATGTATGTTACAGGTTTTGGGTTCGTGGAAAACAGGTGGATCCATTCCGACAAAATCTCCCTGCTGCAGAACCGATTGCCGATAAATTAAAAGAAAATTATTTTGCATCCATAGAACCTATCAAATTGGAATTGGACAAAATCCCATTTAAAAAAATATAAATGCGAAAACCACTGTTGAACAGGTTTTACTGAATGGGAGTTCTAAAAAATTGAAAAAATAATTTTAGAGCAAGGAACACCAATTTTTAGATTTCAGACCCCCCCTATAAATTAAGACTTCCAAAAATCTAAAAGAAGATCTAAAAAACAAAAATACACTACAGATGAAAAATATAAATCCTACCAAAACCAAAGCCTGGGAGAAATTAAATCGACATTTCGAGGAAATCAAGGATTTGGAAATGAAGCAGCTTTTTGCTGAAAACCCTGCAAGAGCGAATGAATTAACACTTCACTGGGAGGATTTCTATCTGGATTTAAGCAAAAACAGGATCACAGAAACAACCCAAAAAATCCTGATCGAATTGGCAGAAGAATGTGGTCTGGCGGAAGCAATTGAATCCTATTATAAAGGGGACGCCATCAATCAAACAGAAAACAGACCCGTGCTCCATACCGCTTTAAGAACATCAGAAGATGAAGTGGTTTTGGTAGATGGGGAAAACGTAATGCCCGAAGTTTACCAGGCAAAAGAGAAAATCAAAAAGTTTTCAAATTCTATAATTGAAGGGACAAAATTGGGATATACCGGTCTGCCTTTTACCGATGTGGTAAATATAGGTATTGGAGGATCAGATCTTGGTCCGGCAATGGTTACCGAAGCATTAAAGTTTTACAAAAACCACTTAAACCTACATTATATTTCAAATGTGGATGGAGATCACGTGCATGAAATCCTGAAAGATCTGAATCCCGAAACCACCTTGTTTGTAATTGTTTCAAAAACCTTCACCACACAGGAAACCCTTACCAATTCCAATACAGCCAGAACCTGGTTTAAAAAGAAAGCGCCGGCTGAAGCTGTGTCCAAACATTTTGTGGCGGTTTCCAGCAATATCGCGAATGTTCAGGAATTTGGTATTGACCCGGATAATATTTTTCCTATGTGGGACTGGGTTGGCGGCAGATTTTCACTTTGGAGCGCGGTTGGTTTATCCATTAGCCTGGCAGTGGGCTACAAGCAATTTGACGAATTATTATCAGGCGCTCACAAAATGGACCTTCATTTTAAAGATGAACCCTTCAGCAGGAATATTCCGGTGCAACTTGCCTTATTGAGTATTTGGTACAACAATTTTTTCAAGGCTGAAAGCGAAGCTGTAATCCCTTATGCCCAATATTTACAGAAACTACCTTCCTACCTGCAGCAGGCAATTATGGAAAGCAACGGTAAAAGTGTAGACAGAAACGGGGAAG
>JBDNHN010000340.1:0-8519 GCA_041688725.1 Gillisia sp. | reverse complement strand
TTTTAGGCTTCCTTAAAAAAGTTTAAATAAAAGTGCTTTTCTCTATGTTCCTGTTTTTCAGTAGTTCTCTTGTCATAGATGGTCGAATTCTTAAAAAAATGGAAGACATAAAAAAACAAGAAGGTTTTTTCGAGTTCTATTATTCAGAAAAAATGACCTTTAGCACAACAATTTCCTGATGGTTCTCTAATTGGAAGTTATTTTGAGGAATGAGTTTGGGTTGAATAAGCTTAAAAATAAGGAAAATGAATGGGCCAAAAAAAGTTTGGCTTTCACTAAAAAAATAAAAAAATAAAAGAATGAAAGAAATAGATTTAAGAAGCGACACGGTAACCCGTCCAACCAAAGAAATGCTGCAAGCTATAATTACCGCAAAAGTTGGTGACGATGTTTATAAGGAAGATCCTTCGGTAAATGAATTGGAGGAAAAACTTGCCAAAATGTTCGGGAAAGATCAGGCATTATTTTTTCCTTCCGGGAGCATGGCCAATCAGGCTGCAATTAAATTGCATACCCAACCCGCAGAGCAATTGATTTGTGATAAATGGGCGCATGTATATAATTATGAAGGTGGAGGAGTTTCATTTAACTCCGGAGTTTCCTGTAAATTAGTAGACGGGGTAAGAGGGATGATCACCGCGCAACAGGTTGAAGAAAATATTAATCCCCCGGATTTTTATCACAGTCCGCTTACCACATTGGTTTGTCTGGAAAATACAACTAATAAAGGCGGTGGTTCTTGTTACGATCTGGAGGAAATCAAAAAAATAAGGAAAGTTTGCAATTCACATTATTTAGGTCTGCATTTGGACGGCGCTCGATTATTTAACGCATTAGTGGCCAAAGATGAATCTCCTAAGGACTACGGGAAGCTATTTGATACAATTTCGGTATGTTTATCTAAAGGTCTTGGTACCCCAATGGGTTCTGTGCTTATTGGCGACAAAGAGCTCATGAAGAACGCCATCCGTGTCAGGAAGGTTTTGGGTGGCGGGATGCGTCAAATAGGTTTTATGGCTGCCGCGGGAATCTATGCTTTGGATAACAATATAGCCAGGTTGGCCGAAGATCATAAACGGGCGGCTGAAATCGCCGGGGTATTGGAAAGTCAGGATTATGTTTCACTAGTTGAACCTGTGGAAACCAATATTGCGATTTTTTATTTGGAGAATCCTTCAAAAGAAGAGGAATTTATGAAACAACTTCAGCTGGAAAATATTAGAATCAGCAATATGGGACAGGGAAAACTACGTGTTGTAACACATTTGGATTATTCAGAAGAAATGCATCAAAAATTTCTGGGGGTACTTAAAGGCATCCAGTTTCAGAATTGATTATTAAAAAATTTAACGCAAGATTATGCAGGGAATATTAGCAAGCTTAAGCAAATGTGATACATTCCCAAAAAATGAAATAATATGAAAAATGTGACACCTGGAAAAGAAGTACCTCGACTTATAATTGATACAGTAAATGGAATGTTGTGGAATTTACGCGATCAAAAACCTGAGAATCTCACTCTGGCGATATTTTACCGCGGGCTCCACTCTCCGGATTGTAAATTATATCTTGAGGAGTTGAATTCTAAATTTGATCAATTTCGTGAAAAGGGTATTAATATAGTTTGCATAAGTGCGGATAACGAATCTTCGTCAGAAAAAACTGCGATTGAATGGGAAGTGGAAAAATTGACAATAGGATACGAATTTTCAATTGAAGATGCCCGCTTATGGGATTTGTATGTTTCTAAGGGTATTAACGAAAGTGAACCCGATACCTTTTTTGAACCGGGATTGTTTTTGATCAGGCCGGACAATACACTTTATGCTGCCTCAATTCAATCTATGCCTTTTGTAAGACCAGATCTTGATGCACTTCTAAAAACTATTGATTATATTTTGGATAATGACTATCCTGCCAGCGGAGAAGCTTAAAAACAGTTCAGATCAATACTAAAAAAGCCGGTTGATGAACTTATCAACCGGCTTTTTATATTATTTAAGCATATCCAAACCGGGAATATCGGGCATTCCGTCCTTTGCAACGGCGGCGAGTTCTGTGTCATTTACATCAGAAGCCCTTTTAATGGCTTTGTTGAGCGTTAAAACCAAATAATCTTCCAATTGTTCCTTATCTTCCAAAAGTTCATCGGCAATAGAAATATTCTTAATTTCCCGGGTGGCGGTAAGTGTAACTTTTAACAATCCATCTGCAGATTGTTCATCTATCAACACTGTTTTAAGTCGCTCTTTGGTAGCTTCTACTTTTTCCTTGGTTTCTTTGAGTTTATTCATCATACCCATCATATCTCCAAACATAATTTCCTTATTTTAAATTGATAACTACAAATTTATTAAATTGATATATCAAATATACTTTAAAATGGAAAAGACTGCTGCTTATTTTAATGGGAAGTTTTACCTTTGCAACCGCTCAAAACCCAAAAGATTTGAAAAAAGATGTTACCCCTCCTGTTGCACAAAAAATAGCCAAAGAACTTCAAGCTCATAAAAGCGTGAGAGTTGATGATTACTATTGGATGAACGATAAGAAAAATCCTGAGGTAATAAGCTATCTGGAAGAGGAAAATGAT
Source organism: Gillisia sp. (assembly GCA_041688725.1). Classification (GTDB taxonomy): domain Bacteria; phylum Bacteroidota; class Bacteroidia; order Flavobacteriales; family Flavobacteriaceae; genus Gillisia. Next base: position 5,926 of record JBDNHN010000340.1, on the reverse strand, counting down.
TACAATCAAAAAGTGACCCTGAATTCCAAAGATTTTCAGGAAAAACTTTTTAAAGAAATGAAAAGTAGGATCAAAGAAGATGATGAATCGGTTCCCTACAAATTAAATGGATATTGGTATTTAACGAGATATCAAACAGAAAAAGATTACCCTATTTATTCCCGAAAAAACAATTCCCTGGATGCTTCAGAAGAAATTCTTTTTGATGTAAATAAAATGGCAGAAGGCTTTGAATATTACAGCCTTGGCGGATTAAATGTAACCCGTGACAACAAATTGGTCGCCTTTGGATTAGACACTTTGGGAAGGAGAAATTACGTTATTCAGATTAAAAATCTGGAAAGCGGGGAGATCTTCCCTGAGAAAATTATTGCAACCACTGGTGGTTCAACCTGGGCTAATGACAACAAAACCCTTTTTTATACCAAAAAGGACAGTAAAACCTTGCGTTCCAATCAAATTTACAAGCATATTTTAGGAACAGATCCTATTATGGATTCACTGGTTTATGAAGAAGAGGATGAAACCTTCAATACCTATATCTATAAATCCAAATCAAATAAATATCTGATAATTGGTTCGAGCAGCACTCTCACAAGTGAATACCGGATTTTGGATGCGGACAATCCTGAAGGAGTATTTGAAGTTTTCCAACCGAGGAAGAGAGGTTTGGAATATGGAATTTCCCATTACGGAGATTATTTTTATGTGGTTACCAATAAAGATGGTGCTACAAATTACAAACTGATGAAATCTCCGGTAGATAATACCGGGATGGAAAACTGGATCGAGGTGATACCTCACAGAGAAGATTATATGTTGGAAGACATTGACATTTTTAAAAAATATTTGGTAGTAAGTGAGCGCCATAATGGCCTGAATAAAATTAAGATCATACTTTGGGATAAAAACGAGAGTTATTACCTGCCTTTTGACAATGAAACCTATACAGCCTTCACCAGTATAAATCCCGATTTTGACACCGATATTTTACGATATAACTACAATTCTTTGAATACGCCCACCTCTGTGATAGATTTCAACATGGCTACCAAAGAGAGTAAGGTTTTGAAGGAGCAAGAAGTTCTGGGTGGAAAATTTGACAAAAACAATTATATCACTGAACGTGTCTGGGCTAAAGCATTGGATGGCACTAAAATTCCTGTTTCTTTGATTTATAGAAAAGGAATCAAAATGGACGGCAGTAATCCATTGCTGCAATATGGTTACGGTTCTTATGGATCTACAATTGATCCTTATTTTTCAAGTGTGCGACTAAGCTTGCTCGATAGGGGCTTTATTTATGCAATCGCCCATGTCAGAGGCGGAGAATATCTAGGTAGGCCCTGGTATGAAGATGGCAAATTGCTGAATAAAATGAATACATTCACCGATTTTATAGATGTATCAAAATATTTAATCGACCAAAATTATACTTCCAAAGAAAATTTATACGCGATGGGCGGATCTGCAGGAGGTTTATTGGTGGGGGCAGTGGTAAATATGGCACCTGAACTTTATAAAGGGGTAATTGCCGCAGTGCCTTTTGTGGATATTATAACTACCATGATGGACGAAAGTATCCCGCTTACAACGGGGGAATATGACGAATGGGGCAATCCAAATAATAAGGAATATTTCGATTATATGATGTCTTACTCCCCTTACGACAATGTAAAAGCCCAGGATTATCCAAATATGTTGGTCACTACCGGCTTACATGATTCACAGGTACAATACTGGGAGCCAGCCAAGTGGGTGGCCAAATTAAGGGATCTAAAAACCGATAATAATATTTTGTTGTTCCAAGTAAATATGGATGCGGGACACGGTGGTGTTTCAGGCAGGTTTGAAGCTTTAAAAGAAGTTGCAGAAGAATATGCTTTTTTACTAGATTTACAAGGAATTACAGAATAATTAAAAATTTTAAATTAACTTTGCCCAAGTTATGTAATTAAGATTTTTTTAACTAGGTAAGATTTACCTGCTAAAAAAATCGGAAATTGCAAAAAATTTCATTTATGAAAGAAGAGTTACAGGTGTTTGATAATGTATTGCAATTAATAGGAAATACTCCTTTGATACATTTAAATTCTATTACCAAAAACTTTAATGGTAATTTTTTTGCTAAGGTAGAAGCTTTCAATCCCGGTCATTCAACCAAAGACCGTATTGCGTTACATATTATTGAAGATGCGGAACGAAAAGGGATCTTAAAACCCGGCGATACCATTATAGAAACAACCTCAGGAAATACTGGTTTCAGCATCGCGATGGTGAGCATAATTAAAGGTTACCAATGCATTTTGGCGGTTAGTTCAAAAGCTTCCCAGGATAAAATCGATATGCTTAAAACGATGGGAGCCAAGGTATATGTTTGTCCCGCAAACGTTTCTGCCGATGATCCCAGATCCTATTATCAGGTTGCACGAAAGTTACACGAAGAGACAATAGGTTCTGTTTATATCAATCAATATTTTAGCGAGTTGAATATGGAGGCCCATTACGTATCAACCGGCCCTGAAATCTGGAAGCAAACAGAAGGAAAAATAACTCATTTGATAGCTTGCAGTGGAACTGGAGGAACTATTTCCGGAACAGCGCGTTACCTAAAAGAACAAAATCCAAATGTAAAAATTATTGGAATTGATGCTTTTGGATCTGTATTGAAAAAATATCACGAAACCCGTGAATTTGATGATGCAGAAATTTATCCATACCGAATTGAAGGATTGGGTAAAAACTTAATTCCAACTGCGACCGATTTTGATATTATAGACAAATTCATCAAAGTTACAGACGAAGAAAGCGCACACACAGCCAGGGAACTTGCAAAAACAGAAGGATTGTTTGTCGGTTACACTAGTGGAGCAGCTATGCAGGGGATTAAACAATTGAATGAGGAAGGTGAATTTGATAAAAACAGTAACGTAGTAGTCATTTTTCCTGATCATGGTTCCAGATATATGAGCAAGGTTTTTAGTGATGACTGGATGTCTGAACAAGGTTTCTTTGATTCAAAACACAAAGAAGATGCGCAGTGCATTGAATTTGTAAAATAAATAAAATTACATATTAACATACAAAAGATAAGAGCATCCCTTTAAAGGGATGCTTTTACCTTTAAACAAAAAAGGGATTATTGTGAAATTGAGTTGTATTTGAGTACTTTTACAGCTCGTAAATAAAAAATCTATGAGTGATTTATTTGATAAGATCTATAAGGACAAAGGTCCTTTAGGAAAATGGGCAGAACAAGCCGAAGGTTATTTTGTGTTTCCAAAACTGGAAGGACCAATTTCAAACCGAATGAAGTTTCGTGGGAAGGAAGTTATCACGTGGAGTATTAACGATTATTTAGGATTGGCGAACCATCCTGAAGTTAGAAAGGTAGATGCAGAAGCGGGAGCCGAATATGGATCAGCGTATCCAATGGGAGCTAGAATGATGAGCGGGCACACAGCTATGCACGAAAAATTACAGGAAGAATTAGCTGCTTTTGTAGGCAAGCAATCAGCGTATCTGCTTAACTTCGGTTATCAGGGAATGGTTTCTACAATAGACGCCCTGGTTTCAAAAGTAGATGTTATCGTTTATGATGTAGATGCCCACGCATGTATTATTGACGGGGTGAGATTGCATTTAGGTCAGCGTTTTACATATATGCACAACGATATGGACAGTATGGAAAAAAACCTGCAACGCGCCACTAAAATCTGTGAACAAACAGGCGGTGGAATTCTTTTTATTACCGAAGGAGTTTTTGGAATGCGTGGAGAACAGGGAAGGCTTAAAGAAATTGTCGCGTTAAAACAAAAATATAATTTCAGACTTTTTGTAGATGATGCACATGGCTTTGGAACTTTGGGTGCAACAGGTGCCGGAACAGGTGAAGAACAAGGAGTGCAGGCTGATATTGACGTTTATTTTGCAACTTTTGCCAAAGCAATGGCCAGTACAGGAGCTTTTATTGCAGCCGATAAGGAGATTATTGACTACTTAAAATATAATTTGCGTTCGCAGATGTTTGCTAAATCCTTGCAAATGCAATTGGTAGTTGGAGCATTAAAAAGACTTGATATGCTTCGCACCATGCCGGAACTTAAAGAAAAGTTATGGGCGAATGTAAATGCCCTGCAAACTGGTTTAAAAGATAGTGGTTTTGATATTGGAACGACACAAAGTTGCGTAACCCCGGTATATCTAAAAGGAAGTATTCCGGAAGCGATGGCCCTTGTAAAGGATTTGCGAGAGAATCATGGAGTATTTTGTTCTATTGTGGTGTATCCTGTGATCCCTAAAGGACTTATTTTGTTGAGATTGATACCAACAGCAACACACGTTCTTGAAGATATTACATTAACCCTGACAGCCTTTTCTGCAATCAGGGAACGTTTGGAGAACGGAACATATAAACGCCTTTCTGCAGCCGTTTCTGCCGCTGTAGATGAATAACTTTTTCAATCAGAAATAAAAAAAAATCCGCTTTAGTGCGGATTTTTTTATTTCTGAAAATCATAGTTTTAGTTTTCCAACTCAGGTCTAGTCTCAATTTCTCTTTTTTTAGAACGACTTTTTCTGCGGTCACCTTCATAGGAATCGTCTATAAATTCATCTTGTTTATGCATATCAAGACGGTAAGAAACACCGGCAGCAACCTGCCATCTTGAGGGAGTATTCTTAAAATTAATAAGCCCTGATATATCAAATTGCAGATCATCACCCACCAAATAGGCTACTCCGGTGCGGGCGAGATCATCGGCATAAATATCACTTATAATTCCTTGGTATTCCAGAAAACCTGCAAATGTTGGAGTAAAGGCATGGGTTAGGGTAATTATTCCTGAATAGGATGGGAAATCTTCAGATATTTTATCGATTATTAGATTCATTACAAGTACCCAGCTTCCTCTCCAATTATGCTGAGTGACGAAAGCCAGTTTGGGACTAAACTTACTTTCCCCTTCGTATAAATAGGGGTTATCCCCAAAGGAAAAATTTGCTCCCGCATATATTGCCACTGCAGGGATAAGGGTTTTCCACTTAAATTGCTGATTGGCTTTCCAGCTGTAAAGATTTGGTTTGTCCGGTTCAATACTCCGGAATGGATCAAAGATCATGTATTTGAGCCCTAAGGTGTTGGTCTTGAAATTACTTCTTTTAAAATCCACATCATTGCCACCAATTCGAATCGTGGTTGTTTCCCCTTGAAAAGATCCAATTAAACTTACTTCAAGCGCTTCAAAAAACAAACCATACCTCAAGGCATAATCAGAACCTGAGATATCCGTATTGGTTCCTAATAGGGTATGCTCATCATATCCGTAATATCCGCCGGCTTCTAGTTGCAATACTCCTGTGCCAACAGAAAAAGCTCCCTGGGAATTACCGGGACGATTGGAGTTGATGGTTTCAGTATACTGTGCCTGAGCGATAAAACATCCGGAAAAGAATAAGAAAAGGTATAAGAAATTTGAGGTAGCCTGTTGCATTTTTAATGAATTTTAGAACGTTCAAATATAGAAGATTTTATTAAATTTTTAGGACTTAAAATACTGAAATTGTCTGGGTATAATGGTAATTTTGCAAAAAACTGAAGAGATGTACGAAGCTTCTTTTGCAAGTATCCTTAAAACGGTCTTGATTATATTGTTGATTTATTTTGGATTTAAAATAATGATCAAATTTTTTGGACCTTTGATTTTAAAATACTTCTTAAAAAAGATTGGAAATAAATTCCAGCAACAATTTAACCAACAATCCCAACCGGATTCAAAACAGAAGGGCGATGAATCTACAGATAAAAAATCCCCTTCCAATATGAAATCCAATAAAAAGGTAGGGGAGTATATCGATTACGAAGAAATTGATTAATTTTCGGGACTAATAAATATTTTATAATGATTAGGTCCCTTAAAGAGTTTCT
>JBDNHN010000339.1:0-5487 GCA_041688725.1 Gillisia sp. | reverse complement strand
GCGCCAAACTCCAAATTCAGATCATCGGTAACTATCAATAAGTTCTCCAACGGAATCTTTTCTTTGGTAAGCCAATACAGGACAGCTTTTCCGCTTAGATTCATAAAAGTGCTCGGTTTGAGAAGGATAAAGGTGCGGCCTTTAAACCGAAAGCTTGTTACATCGCCCAATTTTTGGGTACTAAAGCTCACCGCTTCTTTTTCGGCTAAAAAATCCAGGATCTTAAATCCGATATTGTGCCTGGTGTGGTGATATTTGGGGCCGATATTTCCAAGTCCCACAATCAAAAATTTTTTCATAGGATCTTCTTCTTCTCGGGGTTTTTTCTTGCTCAATATTCTTCCGAAGAAAGCCAGCATAGGTTTAATTTTGGTAAAAATAAAAAAAGCATCCCAAATCCCGAAGTTAATCGGGGAGGAATGCTTTTAAATTTAGTTAAAAAAGAATTATTATTCTTTTCCTTCTTCTTCAGATTCGCTAGCCGGAACTTCTCCTTCTGGCACTTCTTCTTCTTCCGGTTCAAGGTCTGCAATCAGGTTACGTGATGTTTTCACCTGACAGATCACTGTGTTATCGGGATGTTGAATTTTGAAAGCTTTATCTGCTACTGCAGTAACATAAAGTTTATTACCAATTTTAAGGTTGGTAACATTTGCTACGATAAACTCGGGCAATACCCCGGGAAGACCTTTTACTTTCAGGCGGCGTAAGTTATAACGCAATACCCCACCGTTTTTAACTCCACGAGCCACACCTTTTGTGTGAATAGGAATTTGCATAATGATTTCTTTATCATCAAATATCTGATAGAAATCCACGTGCAGAATTTGGTCGCTTACAGGGTGAAACTGGATATCCTGAAGCACGGCGTTAATCTTGTTGCCTCCTTCAAATTCCAGCGATACAGTATGCACATCGGCAGTATATACCAGTGGTTTAAATGCAGCTTCTTCAGCTACAAAATGCAATGGTTTACCCCCTCCGTATAGTACGCAAGGAACCTTACCAGCATTACGTACGGCCTTAGTTGCCTTTTTGCCGACGCTTTCTCTTTTAGATCCGTTGATCGTAAGTGATTTCATTTTTAAAAATTTTAGGCTGCAAAGATGCGGCTTTTTTCTCAGCTTTTAAACCTCTGAGTATGAAATATTTTTGAGTGCAGAATTCATTAATTCGATCCTTATGCAAAGTAAGTTTATTTGTTGAATCTTTGATTTGGCTTTTTATAAGTTTTCCTAATATACCTTCTTTAGGTTTAGGTTTAACTTTTTCATTTTAACACCCTATTATAATCCTTATTTTAAGGAGGTTAAAGCATGAAATTTAAAATTCCAATTTAATAGGCTAATATCTACCTGAGAATCACATTTAACGGACGGAGGGCAGAAACGAGTATAAATAGAAAAGTACTCCTCTCTAGTAGTTTCCTGCAAAAAGTCGTATTATTAAGAATGAAAATTATTTTTCCATTTTTACTGTTATTTCTTTGGGTGAATACAGCGCAATCACAAGACCTTTCCAAGCATCATTGGGAAAATCGGTTAATTTTATTGCTCACGGAAAATCTTGAAGATGAAAATTTCACCAGCCAGCTCAAGGAACTGGAAACCGGTTTAAAAGGTTTACAAGAACGAAAAGTGATTATTTATCAGATATTTCAGCATAAAATGAAATTGGGTTTGGCAAAAGACGCAGAGTGGACCACTGCCACTAATTTGTATAAAAAATATGATAAAAAAAACACTCCGTTTGAGTTTTATCTAATAGGCTTGGATGGGAAAATTAAATTACAGGACTACAATTGTATTTCTATCGACAAAATATTAGATCTAATTGATTCGATGCCTATGCGAAAAAATTAAATTCGATCTAAGCCTAAAATTTTACTATTAGTTTGAGGGGAAAAATTACTTGAACTAAAAGCTCTTAAACTTTATTGGAATTAGATCGAACTCAAGTAATTACTCCATTGTTAATAAAATTTTCCCAATGTGCTCGCTGCTTTCCATTAGCTTATGTGCTTCTGCAGCATCTTCTAGCGGAAACTTTTTGTAAATAACAGGATGTATTTTTTCAGAATTAAATAAAGGCCATATATTTTTTTCTACGTCCTTCGCAATCTGTGTTTTTACGGCTACAGATTGGGGCTTTAGAAAACTTCCCGTCAAGATGAGATTTTTACCCATTATGGTGCGAAGATTAATAGTTGCCTCCATACTCTTCATTCCGTTAATATTAATTAGACGACCTTTTTTATTTAGAATTTCGAGATTCTTTTGAGTATAATCTCCACCTACCATATCTAAGATCACATCTATTTTTTCATCTTTAAATACTTCTTCAAAAGCTTCTTTTTTGTAGTTTATTGCTGTGCCGAGATTCATTTTATTAAGAAAATCGATCTTTTTATCACTACCAGCAGTGGTGTATATTTTGGAGCCCAAAGCTTTTGCCATTTGTAAGCCCATAGTGCCAATGCCGCTAGTGCCGCCGTGTATCAGTAATTTTTCATCGGGTTGCAGTTTTGCCAAATGAAATACGTTGAACCAAACCGTAAAAACAGTTTCGGGAATTGCAGCGGCATCTACCAAACTTATTCCCTCAGGAATGTAAAGACAGTGAGAACTCTCCACCGCAACATATTCTGCATACCCGCCGCTTGAAATAAGCGCGCAAACCTTATCACCAATGTTTTTGTCACTTACATTATCGCCAATTTCTGTTATTTCACCAGAAACTTCCAGGCCGGGGATCAATGTCTCATTAGATCCTTTGCCATAGGTGTTCATGTTTTCACGTGTTACAATGTCGCTGCGATTTACACCCGCAGCTTTCACTTTGATTAGAACTTGGTTTTGTTCCAGTTTTGGCTTTGGGGTTTCTTTTAATTTTAATACTTCCGGTCCACCGGATTTTGTTATATGAATCGCTTTCATTTCTTCTGATTTTTCTGTTAGTATTAATAAACAAAATATTTCCTGGCTCTATTATAAAAAAAGCATAAGCTTTTTAAATTTATTGAATTCTAATTCTTATCCTTTTTGAAGTGCTTATTGAAAGCATTCCGTTTGAGGTAAAAACAATCACAGTTGCCAATAATATTTTGTTGAAAATTTTATTTCAAATGATGAATGAAACTTTCAAGATTTTACTCCTGTTTCTATCTTGTAAGAATGACAACGCTATCTCAAAGGTGGAAAATTCACAACCTGATATTCATATCGACTCGGATATTTTAAACTTTAAGGTTCCGGACACAATTAATTCTACTGGGGGTCTTTATGCAAATATTCGATATGATATAAGTTTGGATTCTGCTACAGTAAAATAAATTTTCAAAAGAATACGCGTCCCTACTCCTACTCCCGCCGCTTGCGTTAACCGGAGTTCATCAATATGACGGAACCACAAAATATTATTGCACAAATAAACAGAAACATTAAAAATTTATATAAAAACAGTCGTTATTTCTTCTTACCAACTTGTATTTTAATACCAACATGATTAAATTTGCGTTTCTACAAAAAACACAGTAAAATGTTGAATAATCTGCTTTTTAAGTTTTTTTCTCAAAATACCGGGAATTCTGAAATGCCCCGAATTTTCCGAAAATTTCCACAGCTGCTTTTTTGGGTGGCTCTAAGCTTAGTATGGCTTCCGTCAAATGGGTTTGCTCAGACAGAATGCCCCTCCGTTAATGTAAAAATTCAGAATATAAGTAACAATACTGGGGTTATCGCCTGTGCGATTTTTGAATCCAAGGAAGGTTTCCCGGGTAAATTCCTGATATTCGGATCTAAGGTCATGATAACACAAATAAGAGGAGAAGATGCGAGTTTTAAGTTTTCAGATATTCGACCGGGAAAATATGCCATTGTCGTGATCCATGATGAAAACTTCAACGGTGAACTTGACACTAATATGTTTGGAATTCCGAAGGAAGGTTATGGTTTTTCCAGTGATGCAGAGGTCACATTGAGTGCTCCTTCTTTTTCTGATGCTGAATTTTTATATGATGGTGGAGATCTCAAATGTCTATAAATCTTAACTACTAAAAATTTAAAATCACCTAATCCTGTTGTTGGAAATAATTTAACAGTAGGAACAGAAAAATTCCAAATCATATCCGAATCTGCTAGAATGAGCAGCGAAAATTTATCTTTTGCAATCACCTCTTAAGATCACAAAAAGAAACCTAAAGAAAGTACTGTACCAACAAAAATCTGATTATTAAATAATAGGTTTACGCTTCTTGATCATACTAAAAAAATGCTATTGGCAACAACCTATATAAAACATAATGCGAGGCATTGCAAACACAAATGGTTCGGGCATTTTTGGGAAGTCGCCAAATTTTTAAATTTTACGAATTACCAAAAACAAAATAATAAGAAAAATTTAAAAATTCGGCTTGTGTTTATCCGAAACGAAACTGCTTTTTAACTGCACTACGTTCCATATAAGTAATGGTTAAAATTTAATGTCGTATTTTTCGCCAAAATTATTCAATATAAAATTTAAACTTTCCTTGAGGTTTTGAAATGACCTATAAGCATCGAAATCTAACCACTGATATTTTATTCTTCTCCATAGTATTTCTATTAGGTTTAACTCTGGAGAATACGGAGGTAAAAAATAGATCAGCACATCTTTTTCTTTCCATTGTTCAATTTTTGCCATAAACTTTTTTGATTTATGTATTGGAGAATTATCAAGAATCACAACTGTTTTTTTAACGGTTTGTTCTACAAAGCGATCCATAAAAGAAATGATTCTATCAGAATTAAAAGTCGTTTCAAGTACTTCAAAATAAAACTTGTTTTTTCGGGTCATCATCCCAACCACATTCAAATACCTGCCTTTAGCTGCAGGTAATAATATTGGATTTTCCTTTGTCTGCCACGCATAAGGCACATTTGGGGTAAGTCCAAAATGACTTTGATCACCAAAATACAAATCGATATATCCGCTATTTTCCAAATCCTTTAAGGTTTCTATTTGTTTTTGTTTAAATCGAAATTGCTCTTCGTTACGTTTGCCTTTTAAAGAGAGTCGAGCTCTTTTCCAACTATAGCCCAGTATCTTTTAAAAAATTCTGCAATGTCTTTTTGCAGATTATAATATTGTGTTGCTCTTCAAAGTAAATTAATACATTTTTTAGATTTCTATTGTGAAGTTCTAATTGATCAGAAACCTCTTTAGAATAGTCTTTTAAACGGGTTTTCGCTCCTCTCCCCTCCTTTATAGCAAGGGAATCAACCCCGATTTCCACCCAACTATCATACCAACGTTCAATCGTTCTGCGATTGACCTTAAAAACAGAAGCAAGGGTATTAATCTTGTGTCTTTGATGTGATAAAACAAGGCATTGACTGCGTTTTCTAACGGTAGCATTAGGGCTATTTCGATGAAGATGTTCCAACACCTCAATCTCTTCTTTTTTAAGTACTAAGTATCTCATATAGAGATAAATATACAACTATTATT
>JBDNHN010000338.1:0-4611 GCA_041688725.1 Gillisia sp. | reverse complement strand
CAACAAAAAGAGGCTTTCACCCAAAAAGGACTTGATGCGATCTCAGATATTTTAAAAGGGGGAAAACTTCCTCCAAAAAAAGCAGACAGCGTGGCTGTAATTCCTCAGGCTCAAAAAGATTCAGTGAGAACACAACAGGAAAAAAAGGTTGAAGATGTAGCACGTGATATTTTCGGCGGATTATTAGGCGGCAGGAAGAAAGCTCGGGACACAATCAAAAAAAATTAGTGAAATGAGGATTCATTGAAAAGCCTGCCAGGTTTAAAAACCTGGCAGGCTTTTTTGGATTCTTTATCTTACAGATACCTCCACTACAAAACCTTCGTGATTCCGAACATTAAACACTGTGCCGTCTTGAAACAACAAATATTGACCTTTAATTCCCTTTAGCACCCCTTCAAAATAAGGGGCTTTGGTGAGCTTGAGGGTTTTTACTTTTTTTGGGTATTCCAGCACCGGAAAAACGATCTCGGTTTCTTTATTGTTCGCCAGATAATATTCTTTGGCGGCTTCAGGAATATATTTCTTTAATTTTTCGCGTTCTTCCTCCAGGTTTAAATCAATGATATCGTTGGTGAGCATTTTTCTCCAATTGGTTTTATCAGATACGTGTTGTTTAAGCGCCATCTCAGTAATCCCTGCCAGATATCTGTTGGGAACTTCTACAATTTCTATAGCCTCATGCGCGCCCTGATCGATCCACCGGGTAGGAATTTGGGTTTTTCTTGTAACTCCAACCTTCACATTGCTAGAATTGGCCAGATATACCACGTGTGGTTTTAACTGAACTTGTTTTTCATAATCCAGGTCGCGGTCTTCAACATCCAAATGAGCGGTGCTCAATTCCGGATTCATAATCCAGTTGCCGGACTGAGGGATCGAGGTGAAACAACTGTAACAAAATCCCTGGGCAAAAATTTTCTTCTGCAATTTGCAGTTCAAACATTGATATCTTAAAAAATTTATACTGATGGTTTTATCCAGGATTTGGTTGAGATGCAAGAAATCGGTTTCAAAAATCAGGTAATATTGGACTTCTTTTTGGAGTTCAGTTTTCATTTTTGTCAAAACACCTTCGTACCTCATTATTTTTTGTTTATTTTTATCGGAAATGAATTGTTGAATGCTTCCGGATTAGTTTTAATATTTGACCGAATATTACGATATTTCAAAGCTTTTCAAAGACCTTTTAAAGATAAAAAAGAATAATGCCAATCACATTAGTAAACTCTATAGCTTCCTGGTTTTTAAAAAAACGAATCCATCAAATGGAATTGTTTATAAAATACCCAAATGAGGTTCAAAATGAACTTCTTAAGTCTTTGATATACAAAGCCAGAAATACCGAGATCGGCAAAAAATACAATTTTGCAGAAATCTCAAATTACCAAACCTTTGCCCAAAGGGTCCCGCTGCATAGTTATGAAGAGTATGAAGCCGATATTGAGCGCAGCAGGCTTGGGGAAGACAATATATTCTGGCCAACGCCCATCAAATTATTTGCAAAGTCAAGCGGCACGACCAACGCAAAGAGCAAGTTTATCCCTGTAAGCGATGATTCATTGGAAAATTGCCATTATGCAACCGGGAAAGATTTGTTGTGCATGTACCTGAACAATAATCCGCAATCACAATTATTCACGGGAAAGAGTTTGCGCCTGGGGGGAAGCAAGGAAATTTATCGGAGTAACGGAACATCTTACGGGGATTTGTCGGCTATTCTCATAGATAATATGCCATTTTGGGCTGAGTTCAGCAGTACTCCCAGTAGTGAGATTTCCCTGATGAGTGATTGGGAAATAAAAATGCAGGCAATTGTAAATGAAACCCGCATGGAAAATGTCACCAGTCTTGCCGGGGTTCCTTCCTGGATGCTGGTTTTGCTGAATAATGTGTTGGAAACAAGCGGAAAAGGAAATTTATTTGAGGTCTGGCCAAACCTGGAGGTTTACTTTCACGGAGGGGTCAATTTTGATCCTTATGCACAGCAGTATCATAATTTATTGCCCAAAGCAGACTTTCATTATTATGAAATTTATAATGCCTCTGAAGGTTTCTTCGCCTGTCAGGACCAAAATGATGCAGATGGATTGCTGTTGATGCTGGATTACGGAATCTTTTATGAATTTATCCCGATGGATGCCTACGGCACTTCTTCAGAAAAAGTGATTCCTTTAAGCGAAGTGGAAGTAGGCGCTAATTACGCTGTTGTAATCACCACTAATGCCGGGTTATGGCGTTATAAAATTGGGGATACCATAAGATTTACCTCTATCAGTCCTCACCGGATCAAAGTTTCCGGAAGGACCAAGCACCATATAAACGTTTTTGGGGAAGAATTGATCATTGAAAACACGGACAATGCATTGAAAAAGGCTTCACAGGTTACCGGTTGCGAAATTGTTGAATATACAGCCGCCCCAATTTTTATGAAAGGAAAGGAAAAGGGTGCTCATGAATGGATCATAGAATTTAAAACCCCTCCCCAAAACCTGCAGGTTTTCACAATGGAACTGGATTTTGCTCTGCAACAGCTTAACAGTGACTATGAAGCCAAGCGGTTTAACAATATGACCCTGAATATGCCTACCATACATCCGGCCAGGAAAGGTCTGTTTTACGATTGGCTGAAAAAACACGATAAACTTGGAGGACAGCACAAAATTCCGCGACTTTCTAATAAAAGATCCTATCTAGAAGAATTGTTGGAGATGTCCGGAAGATCTTCTGCACAAGATGCAGTGGAACTCTAATCAATTTTAACAGGAGATCTTTATAAAAAAGCAGGCGGCTTTAGAAGGATCTAAAGCCGCTTGATTCAAAAAGTGGAAATATTCGCCGAACTACATTTCTGTAAAAACATAAACCCTCAATAATTGTTCAATTATTGAGGGTTTATTATATCTTAAAATAATCAGTTACTTTTTATTATACCCAAATCTTTTTAGCTGCTTCGAGTCGTTACGCCAGTTTTTATTCACTTTTACGTATAGTTCCAGGTGCACTTGTTTCCCGAAGAATTTTTCTAAATCTTTTCGAGCCTCTACTCCTACCCTTTTTAGGGCAGCACCTTTATGGCCGATAATAATCCCTTTCTGGGTTTCACGTTCTACCATAATAACGCTTCGCATTCTTATAATTTCGGGATCTTCAAAGAATTCTTCCGTATCAATTTCAACACTATAGGGAATTTCTTTTTTGTAATGCATTAGAATCTTTTCACGAATAATTTCATTTACAAAAAATCGTTCCGGTTTATCTGTGAGCGTATCTTTTGGATAAAAGGCAGGTGATTCCGGCAATAATTCCACTACCCTGCTAAAAACCTCGGAGACATTAAATCCCTGTAAGGCAGAAATTGGATATATCTCGGCATTCGGCACTTTTTCAGTCCAGTACTGCACCTGTTCCTCCAGTTGTTCCTGGTTTGAGGTATCTATTTTATTAAGCAGCAATAATACAGGTATTTTGGAATGAATGATCTTGTTGAAAAAAGCTTCATCTTTCAATGCCTGTTCGCCAATTTCAACCATATAAAGCAGCACATCGGCATCTTCAAAAGCTGATTTTACAAAATCCATCATAGATTTTTGCAAGTCATAGGCAGGCTTGATAATTCCGGGGGTATCGCTTAAAATCGCCTGAAAATCCTCCCCGTTTACAATTCCTAAGATACGGTGGCGGGTAGTTTGGGCTTTAGAGGTAATAATGGAAAGTTTTTCACCTACAAAAGCATTCATCAATGTGGATTTCCCAACATTGGGATTTCCTATAATATTTACAAAACCAGCCTTATGCGCCATAGTATTCAAATTTTTCACAAAGATACTTATAAAAAATTTGAAGCCTAAAGTAATTTCAATTCATTAGGATCTGCGCAACCTGTTCATTCTCATATTTTTAAACATAAACATCCTAAATATTAAAGTTTTTTAATAAATTTAAGTGAAATGGGAATTAAATAATTTTTCCCTATTTCAAAATTTGAGTTTGTTCAGCATAAAGCCCTTGTAGAATTGAATATTTGCTCCCCACCGCAATAGGCTTAAACGGGTCTTTAAAATTTTAAAAAAATATATTATGAGCAAATAGAATCGGAATTCAAAATAGTCCAATAACATATTCAGTTTAAAACCTTCAAAATGAACAACAAACAAATAGAATAGTTATCCGAATTAATTGATTACTTTCGCCGACTCTTATGAAAAAAGTAAAGTATATATTATATTCATCTCCTATTACCTCACCCTAAGAGTTTAAACACAGTTTTTCTAACTTTTTACAGTTCACTTATATAAAGGCAAAAATTAGCCTGAAAAAATTATAAAATATTTTTAAATGAATAAATTCTTCAATCTATTTGACTTTTCACAAAAAGTGAATTACAAGACTGAGATCCTGTCTGGTTTGACGGTTGCATTAGCATTAATTCCTGAAGCCGTGGCATTTGCACTTATTGCAGGACTTTCTCCGTTAACCGGATTGTATGCCGCTTTTGTAATGGGTTTGATTACTGCTGTTTTTGGTGGCCGTCCGGGAATGATCTCGGGTGCTACGGGAGCTGTTGCGGTTGTTATTGTTGCATTGTCCATTTCTCACGGGCCTGAGTAT
>JBDNHN010000337.1:0-3351 GCA_041688725.1 Gillisia sp. | reverse complement strand
TCCGTTTCTACCAAATGCGAAGGAGGTGCGCTTTCTGCTTCAACTTACCTGTTAGGTGTTTTCCGGCCTTTTTAGTCCTTATTCTTTGTTCTTTTTTCTCCAATCTCTCTAATTTCCACCTCTAACTTCGCGCTTCCCGCTTCGCTATCAGTCAGTTAATTAACAATTGTTTAATAATTTCTGCTAAAAATGAAGCAAAAATTATAATAAACATCGTAATTTTGAGGTTCCTAAATACCAACAAAACCTACATCTTTTTCTCAAAACCCTACTGCGAGGAATATTTAGGAAGAGCTTTAAATGCTTTAAACAAAGCCTAAAATATTTTTTATGCAGTGGTACGTTTTATATACAAAATCAAGGACCGAGATAAAAACGGCAGGTCGTCTCAACGACTTGGGGTTTGAGGTTTATTGTCCTGTAATTACAGAACTCCATCAGTGGAGTGACCGCAAAAAGAAGGTGATAGTCCCTTTGTTCAAGTCTTATGTTTTTGTGAGGACGGAAGAGAAAAACAGCAATCTTGTTTTTGATGCTCCCGGAGTGGTATCTTATCTTTTCTGGTTGGGTGACCGGGCTGTTGTTAAAGATGAAGAAATTAACGTGATCCGGAAGTGGCTGGAGTGCGATGGTGTGGATGAAGCTAAGATCGAAGCATTAAAGGCGGGAGACAGAATTACTATTTCCAAAGGAGCTTTTAAAGATAAGAAGGCCATCATCCAGGAGGTCGGAAAAAAATCAATGCGGCTTATTTTACCAAAACTCGGTTGTGTTTTGCAGATAAAGATCAACGAGGTACTGGTTTAGAGGTTTTCTGTTTTTAATCTCCACTTTATCGCTCAATGTTTTTTCCTGTTTTGCTCTGTGTAAGCACTATCTGTATAAAATCCCTCCCCATTATCATCTTCATTAGGCAGATTATCAATTACTTGAGAATCGAGTGAACTTGCATCTGTCACTTTAAATTTCTTGATTAGCTTAAGGGTATCTCTAAAAACTCTTTTTTTTTGTAAAGCATTAAAAAAGGTTAGAGCCTTAATTAAAGATCAAGTCACTCCAGAATTTAATAAATTTCTTTCCTGGGCAGTTCGAAAAATTGATTGGTATGATCCTCTTATAGAGCGTGAAGATGTAATATTTGAAAAGGTAAACAGAGATTCTTTGGGTTTTTTAAATCCGTCGGGATTTAAACATCCCAAAGAAGTGGGGATTATGTGGGGATAACTACGTTTTAAAAACACAAAACCCTCTAAATCAATAAGATAAAGAGGGTTTAAGTACTCGAGGCGGGAGTGCTTGAAAATTTGCATCTGCCGTTATCAGTAGGCTTTCCAGACATTCCCATTTGGAGTGTCCCCGAATTAGATACTTTAACATAAGATTAAGATTTATCCCTATTAAATCTTAGTTGTTTTTGTTTTAGTAGCCAACATTTTACCTGGAGAAACTACTGGCAAAATAACTCCCTGGAAATTTGTATTGGCAAGACGCTGATAAAGTATACCCCTAGCAGTAGAGAAACTAATTCCTAAAAGAGTAGCTATTAAATTAGAGGATATTGACGGTGTCTTACCTTCTCCAATTTCATAGAATTTATCTAAGTGCTGTATTTTAAAATGAAAATCAATCTCGTAATCCACCTCATTGCGATCTTCCTGCTTTGGATGATCGGATAAATTTATTAATAATTTTATTTTAATTCGCTCGTCTTTTAGGTTGTGACCAGTATTATGAGCTACTTCTATATTATACGAAGGTTTAGAAGGTTTGGTCCCTTCTCTAATTTTGCTATTGAGGATTTCAATATGAAAAAGTTCAATTTCCTCCGGTATTATCGTAGCATTTTTGTCCATTACATTGCCTCTTGGTAATTTGAAGTTTCTTCGTAATCATTGATCTTTTCTTCCAAACCAACACTACCATTTACAGAACCTAAGTACACATATTTGTATTCTGTAACTGGTTCAATGTTTATTAAATCCTCGCCTAAAGCTACTTCCATTTTGGTAATGCTTTTTAGGGTGAGGTTGTGCAGACCAGTTAGCCATTTAGAAACTTCAGAAGGTTTTTTACCTAACATTTTAGCAAACTCATTTTGCTTGATGCCACGTTTGTCCAAAATACTTTGAACTTTCTCCGAGATTGCCAGGTTACGTTCCACGAATTTATCTATCTCTGGATTTTTATTAATTTCCAACCACGTATCCAATATATTTTCTTCAGGAAATTTCATAGTATTTTTTTAGTATTCAAATTCAAAATCTTCATCATACTCTATCAAAGTAAAATCCTCATTCCACTTGATATCCTTCTCTTTAAACGCTTTATCTATCGCTTTTGTTAATCGGTTTGCAAGATCAAAGTGCGATTTTACATTTGGACAATCTTGTGCTTTATTAGTAGTTTTAATATCACCGCTAAAAAGAAAAACAACTTCTGGACTAGCTTTTAAACAGTATAATCTTAAATTATTTGCTTTCTTTTTTCCATTTTCTAAATAAAGTGGTTCTCGGTTTCTTCCTACAGGGGATAAGGCTGAAGTATCAGCGATATTAGCTTCATTTCTAAAAAAATGACTTTTGGCTCCATGTTTCCTTCCGAGAATTCTGAGCCATGTTTGAATGTGATACAGCTTATCTAAATTTTTCACTGTTTGTTTTTCAACAAAATCTTCATATAAAGATGTTTCGTTATCTTTTATACAAACGGAGTAATATGCAACTTTATCATATCGTGCTATAGGTTTTATATGTGAATATATATTAACTTATAAGTCAATTTTAAAACTTTTATTCACTTTTAAGTTATTTTTAATTTTTCAAAGGTAATATTTATTAACCTACCCTTCCCAGAATAGAATTAAAAATTGTTCTCCCCATCGAAGAAATTCTTCCTCCCGGTCTGCATAAATAGGGTCTTCGAGTTTTTCTAGCAATTCCCGGTTTATTTGACCGGTATAAACATCAGTTAAACCAAAGGCAGGAAAAAGCTGTTCGACGGATGCTTATATCTGGTTCCAAAGGTTTTGATGGCGGAATGAATGCCAGAAAATATGTTTCCTTAAATAAAACCTCCAAGCCTACTGCCACAATGGATTTACAGGATCTTTTTGACAAAGGTATTCTTACCAGGGAAGGTGGAGGGCGCAGTACTTTTTAACATTGATGTAGCCAAGTATTTAAAAACTTAACTATTCCTTCTTTTCATTATCTTTAATTGGATAATACTAAGAAAGATAACATGTGTTTAGAGCGCATTGCAATTTTTACACTTCAGGTGAGGGAAAAGCTGGAAGCATTTCTCAATTCCCTCATTCGGGAAACAAATTCTCAACTCGGGCAAATCTTTTTT
>JBDNHN010000336.1:0-1689 GCA_041688725.1 Gillisia sp. | reverse complement strand
AGTCCGTTAACAGCTGCTGCTACCGCCATATCGGGAAAATTAACCGATTACACAAAACACTTAAACTAGGATGGAAAAATTCATCACATTAACAGATACGGCAGTTCCGTTGGAAATCGAAAATATTGATACGGATCAAATTATCCCTGCGCGCTTTTTAAAAGTAACAGATAAGGCCGGGTTTGGGGACAATTTATTTCGGGACTGGAGGTTTGATCAAAATGGAAACCCGAATGAGGATTTCGGCTTAAATAACGAAAAATATAAAGGTTCAATTCTGGTAACCGGAGATAACTTTGGTTGCGGATCCAGCCGGGAACACGCTGCCTGGGCTTTAAAAGCCTACGGATTTAAAGTAATAGTTTCAAGTTATTTTGCCGATATTTTTAAAGGAAATGCCCTTAACAATGGACTTTTACCCGTTCAGGTAAGTTCGGAATTTTTGAAAAAATTATTCAAGGTGATCGATAAAAATCCTTCAGCAGAAATTAAAACAGATCTTGAAAATCAAAAAATTGAAATTTCAGACACAGGAGAATCAGAAAAATTTGATATAGATCCTTATAAAAAAACTTGTCTCATAAACGGTTTTGATGATATAGACTACCTGGTAAGCAAGATAGATTCGATTAAAAAATTTGAAGAAAAACAATTGCGGATAGAGAAGTCTGTTTCATAATTTTTGTAATGATTCTTTTGGTTTGACTATTGAAGTTTAAAAAACATTAGTAAAGAATCAAATTTAAAAAACTTAAACACCAACTGTCAATAAATCAATATTATTGACTTAAAAAATATGAAGATGAAGTTAAAAATAGCGGTATTAGGAGGAGACGGAATAGGTCCTGAAATTACACAGCAATCAGTAAAAGTACTAAAAGCGGTAGCAGATCGATTTGATCACCAATTCCAATTTGAAGAAGCCCTGGTAGGCGCGGCAGCCATTGATTCAATGGGAAATCCGTTGCCTGAAGCTACCCTCGATTTATGCAAAAACTGTGATGCTGTGTTGTTTGGGGCTATTGGTGACCCCAAATATGACAATGATCCGGAAGCAAAAGTGAGACCAGAACAAGGATTATTGAGACTGAGAAAGGAATTGGGCTTGTTTGCGAACATTAGACCAGTTAAGGCTTATGATAGTTTAATAGAACTTTCTCCTTTGCGCCCCGAGCGTATTACAGGAGTGGATATGGTATTTTACAGGGAACTTACGGGTGGAATTTACTTTGGCGAGAAAAGCCTTAGCGAAGACGGAACAAGCGCATCTGATACCTGCACATACTCTGTAGAAGAAATAGAACGAATTGCGCATTTGGCGTTTAAAGCCGCACAGCAACGCCGTAAAAAGGTAACCCTGGTGGATAAAGCAAATGTTCTTGAAACATCAAGGCTTTGGAGAAAAACGGTTACGAATCTGGCCGAAAATTATCCCGATGTGGAATTGGATTTCCTTTATGTGGATAATGCCGCCATGCAAATGATCCTGAATCCAAAACAATTTGACGTGATCCTGACCGAAAATATGTTTGGTGATATTTTATCTGATGAAGCCAGCGTAATTGCAGGAAGTATTGGATTATTGGCTTCAGCTTCTGTGGGTTTTGGAAATGCACTTTTTGAACCTATTCACGGCTCCTATCCGCAGGCAACAGGAAAAGGGATCGCAAATCCCGTGGCTTCCATTCT
>JBDNHN010000335.1:0-10720 GCA_041688725.1 Gillisia sp. | reverse complement strand
GGCCAAAATTATGGCGGCTTGTTTGGTAAACAAGGAAGTTGAAAATGTGACCTGTTATGATCCCAGTGCAGGATCTGGGACGTTATTAATGAATTTAGCCCACGCTATTGGAGAAGAGAAGTGTACTATCTATTCCCAGGATATCTCACAAAAATCCTCCAGCCTGTTGCGTTTGAACCTGATCTTAAATAACCTCGTGCATTCCATTCAAAACATTATCCAGGGGAACACTATTTTACATCCTTATCACAAGGAGAAAAATGGAAAACTGGAGAAGTTCGATTACATAGTTTCAAACCCTCCGTTTAAGTTGGATTTTAGCGATTACAGTTCAGACCTTGATTCCAAAGAAAACCACGAACGCTTTTTTGCCGGAATACCAAATGTGCCAAAAGCAAAAAAGGACAGTATGGCAATATATACCCTGTTCATACAGCACATTATGCATTCGTTGTCTACGAAAGGAAAGGCAGCAATAGTTGTACCTACCGGATTTATTACCGCTAACAGCGGTATTGAGAAGAAAATCAGGGAACGTATGGTGGAGCAAAAAATGTTGGCAGGAGTAGTTTCTATGCCGAGCAATATTTTTGCTACTACCGGAACAAACGTATCTATTCTGTTTCTGGATAAAGAAAATAAAGGTGATGTAGTTTTAATTGATGCCTCAAACTTGGGAACTAAAGTAAAAGAAGGTAAAAATCAAAAGACGTTGTTAAGCTCTATTGAAGAACAAAAAATCATTGACATATTTAATACTAAAACCGTTGAAGATGATTTCTCGGTAGTATTGAGTTATAAGGATATTGAAGCTAAAAACTATAGTTTAAGTGCTGGTCAATATTTTGAAGTGAAAATTGAATATACAGATATTTCTGCTGAAGAGTTTGAAGCTAAAATGGATGTTTTTGAAACCAATTTAAATGCTTTATTTGCTAAAAGTAAATCCTTAGAAACCGAAATTCAAATCAATTTAAAAGGGTTGAAATATGAGTGAATTAAAAACTTATAAATTCAGCGATTTATATGAAATGAGTTCAGGTATATCTTCAAAACCTGAACAAGCCGGACATGGTTCTCCTTTTGTATCATTTAGTACCGTTTTTAAAGGACATTTTCTCCCTGAAATATTACCTGATTTGATGGATACTTCAAAAAGTGAGAAAGAAAAATATTCTATAAAAAAAGGAGATATATTTTTGACCCGAACTAGTGAAACTTTAGATGAATTAGGAATGAGTTCTGTTGCAAATAAAAATTATCCCAATTCATCATTCAGCGGATTTTTAAAGCGTCTTCGACCAACCCAGACAGATATAAGTTATTACAAATTTATGGCATTTTATTTAAGGAGTAAACCCTTTAGAAAGACCATGAATAACAATGCTATAATGACGTTGAGGGCAAGTTTGAATGAACAAATATTCTCATATCTTGAACTGGTTTTGCCTCCATATAACGATCAAGTTAAAATTGGAGATTTTCTTTTTAGCATAAATGAAAAAATAGAACTCAACCACAAAATAAACCAAGAGTTAGAAGCAATGGCAAAGTTGCTATATGAGTATTGGTTTGTACAGTTTGATTTCCCCGATGTTAATGGAAAGCTTTACAAATCATCAGGTGGTAAGATGGATTATAATGAGGAGTTGAAAAGAGAAATTCCTGAAGGTTGGGGCGTGAAAAAATTGGAGAGCTTAGGGAATTTTAAAAATGGTGTTAATTACGACCCTTCAAACCCAGGTGAAATTGCGTGTCCAATTATTAATGTTAGAAATATAAGTGCAAGCAGCTATTTTCTAAAAAATGAAGATTTTGATGTTATATTTTTAAAAGCAAGTGATGTTAGAAAATATTCAGTGCATAAAGGGAGTATAATTATTGCAAGAAGCGGTATACCAGGGGCAACTAGATTAATTTCAGACTTTGAAGATAATACCCTTTACTGTGGTTTTGCTATTCATTATGAATTAGATAATTTAACACAAAAATTGCTTGTTTTTTTCTACCTAAAATCTATTGAGCAAATGATAAAAAATGGTTCTGGTGGGACTATTTTAAAGAATGTTAATCAGGCTACCTTGAACAATCTTGAAATAGTATTACCTAAAAGTGAGGGTATAATTAATAAGTTTAATGAATTAATTGAACCAATATTTAGCAAAATAAACTTAATACAAAAAGAAAATAAAAAACTCACAGAACTAAAAGATTGGTTATTACCAATGTTAATAAATGGGCAGGTAAGTGTGAGCGAAGCTGAGGAGGAATTGAGAATGGTTGCTGAGGCAGGAGCGAAATATGGAGCCTAATAAAATGAGAAGGAAGATTGTTCCGGAAAAAAGGTCAGAAACTATTCATTAAATTAAAAGATTAATATGCAACTCTTTAACCTAAGCCCATCTAAAAACCTTAACAACATCAAAGAAAACCCGTTTAAACTTGAACGGGATATTCAACAGGTATTCGAAAGCAATCTATTCAATTTAATGGGCTTGATTTTAGTGAAATCAGAATTCACTATTAAAAACAAAAGAATTGATACCCTGGCTTATGATCCTCAATCAAAAGCATTCATAATTATTGAATACAAAAGAAATAAAAACATTAGCGTTATAGATCAGGGCTTCACCTATTTGGGCCTTATGCTTGAAAATAAGGCTGATTTTATTATTGAGTACAACGAAACCCTTAAATCATCATTAAAAAGAAACGAGATCGATTGGTCCCAAACCCGGGTAATATTTGTCTCTACCTCCTTTACAGAAAATCAAAGGTCTGCTACCAATTTTAAAGATATAGCAATCGAATTATGGGAAATTAAACGCTATGAAAATAACCTGGTAAGTGTTAATCAAATAAAAAAGAGTAAATCTTCAGAAAGCATTAAACCTTTGGCATCTTCCAACAAAGAATTACAAGCAGTTACTGAGCAGATAAAAGTATATACCGAAGAAGATCATCTAAAGGATAAATCGGATGACATTAGAGAATTGTACGAGGTTTACAAGGAAGCAATTCTGAATCTTGCGGATGACATAGAAGTAGAACCCAAAAAGGTTTATATAGCTTTTAAAAAGAATAAAAATATTGCCGATATAAGTATTTTAAATAAAGGCATCAAGATCTTTATTAATCTTCCAAAAGGCGCTTTAGACGACCCAAAAGAGTTAATGAGAGATGTTTCTAAAACCGGGCATTTCGGAAATGGTGATTATGAAATTCTTGTAACGGATGATAAAAATTTAGAATATTTAATGAGTTTGATAAAGCAGGCGATAAATGGAAATTAAAGTTGAAGACATCAAGAATAACCAAAAAAACCTATTAGCTCAAACTCAGAATTTACTTGAGAAATGCGAAACTGAGGAGGTTAAGGAGCCACTGTATTTTAGCATTTCTCAATTATATAATGATGATAGCTATAAAATAAAATCGATCTTAATAGGCTTTTTTAAAGGTTTAAAAGATCATAAAGTATGATTAATAGAATTTTTAAAAAAACTTGTGGAAGCAATTAAACACATCACTGCCGTTCAAATAATAGAGCAAAAAGGAACCAATAGTATTCCCTTTCTTGTGCTATGTGATGATGGCGATCTTTACGTAGCCAAAACAATGTTCAAAAAGCATCCACCTTATGAAGATTTGATTAATGAAATTCTATCTGTTTATTTCTTAGAGTTAATGAATGTTAGGACTATCAAACCTGCCATCATTAAAATACCACAAGACGTATTTAATTCGGCACTTCAGGAAGGCAAACAATTTGATGAGCGATATAATTCCTTATCTTTTGATAATTCTTTTTTCTTTGGTTCATTTCAACAGCCATATACAACAGAAGTTGAAGTCTACAATACAATTTTAAAGAATAAACATGATTTCAATAAGTATTCTAATCCCATGGACTTTATCAAAATCGGTATTTTCGATTATTGGATTGCAAATATGGATAGAAGAGGTAGTAATCCAAACATATTATTGAATCAAACTGAAAATGGAACTTTTGAGTTTTTACCAATTGATCATACACAGGCGTTTGCATATCAGTGCGATTATAAATCCCTACGATTGGCCTTAATGTCTAGCCTTCATACTAAGTCAATTTTAAAAACTAATATGTCGAAAAGTATTATTAGTTTTGCAAGCCGGGAATTAATCGCTAACTTTCATAAAGATATATTGATTGATTTTGGCAATGTAATTGATAATATAGATTTTGTATTTGAACAAGTTCCACCTCAATTCGGATTAAGCAAAAAAGGAAGAAAAAAAATAGTTGAGATATTGAGCAACGCAGAACGCAACAAAATAGTTTCAAAGATTTATTTTAGTATTTAATATGAAATCTTACTACAGTATAATACGGTTTGTAAATAATCCTCTCAGTAAGGAGAATTTAGCCATTGGTATGATAGTCATATCAAATGGTAATGTATTTTATAAATTTTCAAAGGATAAAGTTAATCTTGCTCAAAAAATTAATCGTTCCAATGCTAATCTTCTTGGTTATTCTATAGATAAGATTTCTAATTTTATTGATAATCAACTTAAGGAAGAAATATCGCTATTTTCACGCGAGGTAAGTGTAAATTTAGAATATCTAAATAGACTTTCTATATACAATAACGGCTTTTTTCAATTTGATAAACCCTCAATAATCAATATTGAGTTTGATAAAGAGAAGTTTTCTGAATTTTTTGGAAAGTATATTGAGCTAAATAGAAAGTTAAGTAGTAAAGAAGTAGTTGATAGATCTTTTGAGCGAACTATAAATAGAGTATTTTACAAACCTCTTCAGAACGTCATTGATATAGAATATAAAGTAAAGAAAGAGCAAGTCCCAGGATTATTCTTTGATTATTTACTTGATGGTATTGGTGTTAATGGAAGTATATATACTGTCAAGTCTTTAGATTTAAATGCCGATAAGCCAATTGATAATTATAGAAAAGACATTTCTGAACTCGAAAGTTTAAACTACCGCCTAGACTTATTTAGTAAGGAAAATGATTTGGATAGTAATGCCAACAATCATTATTTGGTAGTTGATGCTTATGTCGGTTCAAAACCTTCCTATCAAAATCTTTATGATATTTTGCAGGATCAAAATGATAATGATTATCCATATTCCGTAATTAGTACTAATGAACTCGATTCAGTAACAAAAGACATTAAAAATTCAACTTCAATAATGAAGTTTTCGGATTATATCCAAGATTTATATTAAGATCCAAGAAAAGGCATTTCGTAAAATGATTTGTATCAAATGCTGGCTTATGGCGGTAGTAATTCTTTTCTGTAGTGTGCCTTCAATTTGAGCAGGTAGTTTGATTTGATTAATCTTATTTTATAACCATCGATTTTTTTAAATCCTGGAGAGAAGGTTGTAATTCTTGAGTAGTATAATTGTAGAGTTGGGATAAAACAAAGTCCTTTTCCTCTTCATTATATTCAAATCCCGGTCTACTCAACTTCAAAAACTTCAATGGTCCTTCTAAGGGAATGCGTTTAACAACATTGCAGATTTTCAACCTTAACAATACAACCGTCGATAGAAATAAGATCTTCTCTCTGAAAAAATCAAAAAAGGTGGTTTAAAAGGTAGCCTTTTCAATATTCTGCAAATAACCGTTTCCTAATTATTGGTAAGGATTACTATGATTAGAAATAGGTGAGTCCAAAGGCAAAGAACAAACTTAAATATTCTTTGAAAGTACAGGATGCGGAAATATTTGCATTAGACGGAATATACCCATACTCATTAAAGCTATTATACTATAGTGCCGATTTTATTAACGCTTTATTAACAATTTATATTAAATTTTTATTAAATTTATAAAATGTTTTAAAATTATGAAACAAGATAAAAACTAATTTCGATGGCACACAAATGCTTTATTTCATTTAAAATGGAAGATGAAGAATATAAAAAATCTATTCAAGAAGACAATAGGGTAGAAATTATAGATAAATCTCTTACCGAACCGATAGATTCCGAGGATGAAGATTTCATTATGAGGAAAATTAGCGAAGGTTATTTAAAAGACTCATCTGTAACAATTTTTATTATAGGAGAAAAAAGTAGCGAAGAACAGGGATGGGAGGAACAAAGGTTTATTAAGCGAGAGCTTCAGGCATCATTGTATAATGGACAAAATAATACAAAAAATGGTATTCTTGGAATTGTTCTTCCATCAATGTATGATCAAGTTTTTACTGGTACAGGGACTTGTATTACCTGTGAAAATTCCCATACCTATGTTAATATTAATAATTCTACCGCGATAAAAGAATTTAGTTATAATTATTATATACCAATAGATAAATGTGCTTGGTCTGAAGATGACAGATATTGTATTTTAGTAAAGTGGGATGATTTTCAAGATTCTCCAAATGAATACATTGATCAAGCTTTTGAAAAACGTGATCACGAAATATCAAAAAAAACAAAAGTAAGGCCCTAACAATCAATAGCATTAATTAATATTTACTTATGACTCAGAAACCTATTTGTTTTGTCATTATGGGATTTGGAAAAAAAACCGATCCATCGAATGGAAAAACCTATGATCTCAATAAAACCTATAAAAATATAATAAAACCTGCCGTAATTAAATCTGGACATGAATGTATCCGGGCGGATGAAATTAAAGAATCTGGAATTATAGATAAGAGTATGTATGCACTATTAATGCATGCTGATTTGGTAATTGCTGATATTACGACATATAATCCAAACGCAATTTATGAACTTGGAATTAGACATGCAGTTCGGCCGTTTTCCACAATTATTCTTAGAGAAAAAGATGGCAAAACCCCTTTTGATCTAGATCATACTAGAATGTTTAAGTATTCACATTTAGGTGAAGATATAGGTGCAGATGAAGCAAAAAGATGTCAAAATGAATTATCTGTCTTAATTGATAAAGTTTCACTAAGTAAATCAATTGATAGCCCTTTATATGAATTCATAAATAATATAACCCCTCCGAAATTACCAGAATCAGAATATCAGTCTATTATAGAATATTTAGCTGACCAGGAAAAGCACATTTTCGCTATTGTTGAAAAAGCAAATAATTCCATGACTAAAAATGAGTTTTCAGATGCTGCAGAATTTTGGAAAAAGGCACATCTTAAAGTGCCAACTGAATCATATTTTCTGCAGCAGCAAGCCCTTTGCAATTATAAATCACAACAACCCTCCGAGGAAAGTGCTCTAGTAGATGCCTTAGGGATAATAACTAAGTTAAATCCTGATGGAGATACTAACGATCCAGAGACTTTGGGTATAACTGGGGCTATCTATAAACGGTTATGGTTATTAAATGAGGATATGGAATATCTAGATAGGGCAATTCTTTATTATGGCAAGTGCTTTAAAATAAGGGAAGATTATTATACTGGGGAGAATTACGCATTGTGTTTAAACTTAAAAGCCCAAAATTTAGAAGTTGATTTAAAAAATGAGGAAATAATATATTCCAAATTCGAGGCAAACAAAGTAAGATCAACGATTATTAAAAATTTAGAAGGTCTTAGGGAGGATGAGGATTTTGAATTACGCATTGATAAAAAATGGATATATGCAACACTTGCACATTGCTACTATGCATTAAAAGATCAGGAAATGGCAACCAAAAATGAAAAATTGTTTTTCGAAATTGAAGGACTATTAGAATGGGAAATAGCAACATATATAGATAGTAAAAAGTTATTAAAAAAACTTTTGTATTAATCCTTAGTAAATATAATAACCATACAATTAGAATTCTTATGACCACATGGTATCCCTTAGAAGCAAAATACAATATTGAAAAACCTAGAAAAATTCTTTCTTTAGATGGAGGTGGAATTCGGGGAGTGGTTTCCTTAGAAATTTTAAAAAAATTAGAAGATGATTTAAAGATTCAACATAGGGGAAAGGATAATTTTAGGTTAGGAGATTATTTTGATTTAATTGGAGGCACAAGTACAGGAGCAATCATAGCAGCCGGTCTATCCATTGGCATGTCGGTAGATGAATTATTAGAATTCTATACCAATAAAGGAAAAGCTATGTTTGACAAAAAATTTTTACTTAAAAGGTGGAAATCTCTTTATAATTCTGGTGAGCTTTTAGAGACCTTAAAGGATACATTTGGCAGAGATACAGATCTGGACATTTCTAACGGTAAATTTAAAAGTTTACTTACTGTGGTAACAATGAATCGTTCAACAGATTCCCCTTGGCCGATATCTAATAATCCTTTCGCAAAATATAACAATAGGAAAAGGCCTGACTGTAATTTAAATATAAAGTTATATCAATTAGTGAGAGCTAGTACGGCCGCACCTGTTTATTTTCCTCCAGAAACTTTAGAATGGGATTCGAAAGATCCGGAAAAAACATTTTCTTTTGTTGATGGTGGGGTTACACCTTATAATAACCCAGCATTCCTTCTTTATAGAATGGCAACGCAACCTGCTTATAATTTAAATTGGTCTACTGGAGAAGAAAATTTATTAATAGTTTCTATAGGAACGGGTAGTGCCATTTCAGAAGGTGATTATAAAAATATAATTCATTCAGCTACTCAATTACCTGGGAATTTAATGTATTCTATGAATGTTGATCAGGATATAAATTGTCGAACAATAGGCAGATGTACATTTGGTGCTCCTATCGATAGAGAAATGCACGATCTCATACCGATGGATAACAAAGGTAATATCTCTAAAGAAGGCAATAAAACTAAAAAACATTTCTTATACGTTAGATATAATGCAGACTTAAGTAAAAACGGATTAAAGAAATTAGGCCTTGAAAATATTAAGCCGGAACACGTTCAAAAAATGGATTCGGTAGATTTTATTAAGGATCTTAGGATAGTTGGAAAAGAGGTTGCTAAAAACCAAGTCAACCTATCCCATCTAAAATCCTTTGTATAAAAAAATAATCATCAAATTTCACCTAGAAATAATAATGAAAAAGAGCCATTTTTTAATATTCTCAGGCCATATGATTGACGAGGAAAATAGGCCTAAAAAGAGGTTCCCGCCTGACCTGGAAGATAAAGTAAAGGAAGCCATAAAGAAAGAAGTGCTAAACCAAAAAAAACTTTCGGATTTACCGCTTTTTGGTATCGCAGGAGGGGCATGTGGAGGAGATATCTTGTTTCATGAAGTTTGTCGAGAATTTCAAATACCAACAAAACTTTTTCTTGCTCTTCCCAAAGAAAAATTTGTTCAGCATTCTATAAATTTTGCAGGAAAATCATGGAGGAAACGATTTGAAAATCTTTTAGATTATTTACCTGTTGAAGTCTTCTCTGATGAAAAAAGTCATTGCTACATAGAAGCAAGTAATGAAACTGGTTTATGGGAATTAAATAATCTTTGGTTACTCAATTATGCATTAAAGAATAGCAAAAGCACTATTACACTCATTGCTTTATGGGATGAAAAAATAAGTAATAAAGTTGGAGGCACTGAACATATGGTAAGAGAAGCAAAAGCTAAAGCGATTGAAATAAAAATTATCAACCCAACCTCATTGATCAATAAAAAATGATTTACTGAGTATTAATACAAATAATTATGCCAAACGTAGTATTTTTCAGTTTTAGAGAAAATGATAGAGAAACTGTATTAACAATAAAAGGACGAGCGGTTAATCCATATTATACCAACTTAAATTTTCGTGTCAAAGACCTATTGCGAAGATGGAAAACAATAGATGAGGCCGTAATTCGGCAAGCAATTTCTAAAGCAATGATTGGCACATCTCGTACAATTGTTTTTGTAGGAGAAACTACATATTTGAGTAAATGGGTTCAAGAAGAAGTTAAAATGTCTCTCGCTGCTGGAAAATCGGTCTATGCTATACGATTGAATGGCACAAATGGACCAAAACCTCAAATTTTATTAGATAATAATATTTTCTTGACGGCTTGGACTGAAAGAAGTTTACAAGAATTAGCTATTAAATAATTTTTTTAGGTCGGATAGGTTCATAAAAATAACCTGATTTATTTCAAAAAAAAAATAGACGATATGTTAGGAATTATTTAATCAAAATATTTCCTAACATATCGCCAAATTCAATTAGTGATGTTTTTATAGCTTTATATAGAGTAATGCCCTAAACGACAGTCTATCTAAAAACCTTTGTTCAGCTGCTAGTTATGGACTAAAAAAATTTTATTGTTTTGGGTTTAGCATTAGGGCAGTAATTTGCTTTTGCAGAGGCTCAGTTGGGGTTAATGATATTAAAATGGATATGTAACCTTGGTTGAGGACGATAAAAAAAATATGAAATGGCAACACCTCTCGGAACCCATTCACCCATCAAACCTAATATCCTGTTAAGATTGTTGGAAATGAAGATAAACTTAAATCTGTAGATGGTCGTTTCCTAGCCTTTTTTGGAAGTGATCTGATCAAAAAACCATTACCGAGGAACTGCCATTTTTTTATTTATTTTTGGCGACATTACGGGTGAGGTTTCCTTTTCATTTTTTTTAAAAAAGTGGTGCTAATTTCTGTGTACCTTTCTGTACCTATTTGCTTTTTTCGCTCCTTAAGTACCGTTAATGCTATATTCTATATTCTTGTATTGTTAAAACGAAAAGTGCTAAAATGTGCGGCTGGTTTTCCGCTTATGGGAAACTTGTTATATCAAGAGCAATGTAATCTTTTATCCCAAATTGTTGAGGGATAAACGCATCTTTTC
>JBDNHN010000334.1:0-5815 GCA_041688725.1 Gillisia sp. | reverse complement strand
TGAGCTAATTTTGCACGTTGAAGTTGTCTTAAGTTCCGTAATCCATCAAATAAAGTAAGGGAACTGCTTGCACCGCTTGAAAAAGAGGTAAATCTGGTATTTTCAAACCTATTATTGGTAGGGTTTATACTCAACCCCCCATTGCTGGATAAACTGGATTGAATATTCAGGGACGGAATAAAATTACCAATAGCATCCGAACGATCGATCTCTGCTGCTTCTATATCAAGTGTAGATTGCTTGATGGAAATATTGTTTTCTAAGGCATAAACCACACATTCCTGAAGGCTCCATTTTTTTTGCTGAGCTTGAGAAGTAATTGCAAAAAGAAAAGCTAAAATTAGCAAAACTGATTTTTTCATAGTTTAGATTGTAAGTGATAGGTCTAACAAAGAGGCGAGTTGTTACAAAAAAGTTAAATTCTAATTTCCTGATAAAGCTTGAACCGGTTTGACCTGATTCCAGATTTTAAT
This sequence comes from Gillisia sp., assembly GCA_041688725.1. Taxonomy (GTDB): domain Bacteria; phylum Bacteroidota; class Bacteroidia; order Flavobacteriales; family Flavobacteriaceae; genus Gillisia. The sequence goes on along the minus strand of JBDNHN010000334.1, from coordinate 5,342 downwards.
TTTATCATCCTTAGAAATACCTTTTAATACCTGAACATTGATTCCATCACTCACCCCCATTTCAATTTCCTGGCGATTAAACTGTTGTTCTGCTGTTTCAACTTCAACAAAAGGTTTTTTGGTTTTAGGATCAAATTGAACCAAGGCTTCTTTAATGGCAAGGGCATCTTTTACCTTTGCGAGAATTATTGATGCGTTTGCACTCAATCCGGCACGTATAAATGTAGTGTCAGATTTGTTCAGGGTCCCTTTAATATTAAACTGAATTGCTCCGTTCTCACTTACTCCTTTTGGCGCTATATAATCCAGTATGGCATCAAATGTTTTATTTTCAATGGCACCCACGGTAATTTCAAGGGGAAGACTTTCCTTAATCTTACCTACTTCACTTTCATCAACTTTACCTTCAAAGATCATTTTATTAACATCGGCCAGCGTAGCGATGGTAGTTCCATCATTAAAATTATTGCTCTCAATAACCTGGTTCCCGGCCTTTACAGGCACATCCAGAACCATTCCGTCTATAGTAGATCTAATTAAAGTATTGGCAGCACTCCCAAGACCACGGGTGGTCCCGGTACGAACTATTTCGAAATTTTGCTGTGAAGAGCTATAGGATTGTTGAGCACGTTTAAAAGCAACATCCGCATTGTCAAAATCATTTGCTGAGATCACGCCTTTATCAAATAAGATTTTTTGCCTGTCGAAGTTTTTCCTTTCATTATCCAGATTAATTTTTGCGGTAGCTACGCCATCTTTTGCACTTTGCAAGGAACCAACATTAGGAATTACCCTAATCTTCGCAATTAAATCTCCCGTCTTAATAAGATCCCCGGCTTTGATATAGATCTCATCAATAATCCCGGAAATATTTGGTTTTATCAACACCTCTTCCCTGGGAACGATGCTCCCGGTTGCCACGGTTTTTTTAACAATGGTTTGTACAGAGGGTTTTTCAGTTTGATAAACAACAGGATCCTCCTGATTTTTTTGGTATAGATAATACAAAGCGCCCACAAAAGTGACGGTTATAACTACCAGGGTGATAATGGTGAATGTTTTTTTCATCTTTAGATTATTATCTGATTTCTATTTATTCGGTTCTTAGTGCATCTACAGGTTTCACTTTAATGGCATTTTGTGCCGGAATTAATCCTGCGAGCAATCCTGAAATTATTAAAATTGAAAGTGCCGTAAAAACTACTCTTAAATCTACACTTGGATTTGCAAACATCATTTCGGATGTATCCATTCCATCTAATTGATTATTTATTAAAGCAATAACTCCGGTTGCCAATGCAATTCCGGCCATCCCTGAAACAATAGTCAGAAAAATGGATTCCATCAAAATCTGGCCGCGAATAGACCAGGGAGTAGCCCCTAGAGCCCTGCGAATGCCAATTTCACTGGTGCGTTCCTTAACCACAATTAGCATAATATTGGTAATTCCGATAATCCCTGACAACAAAACTAAAATTCCCACAAAATATGCCACTGCTTTTAAGGCGACGAACAACCCGTTAACTTTGCTGAATTCTTCATACAAATCGAAATTGCCGATGGCGCGGTCATCTTCCGGATGAATTGAATGCCTTGATTTTATCACGTCAAAAATCTGGGATTTTAATTCGGTAATTGTAGTTCCGTCATTGGCTGTTATAGCCATCCATCCAACGGTATCTCCCATATTAAAAGCCTGTGAAAATGCCGTGAACGGAACATAAATTTGCTTTTGTGCTTCCTCGGGATTCCTGTTATTGTTTCCCTTCTTTTTATAGGTGCCTATCACCATAAAATTTACACCTTGAATTTTAATATAACTTCCTATTACCTCTTCTCCGGGTTCGTACATATCTTTTTGCACACCTTCCCCGATGATTGCGACCTTTCGGTTTTCATTGATATCAGAATAATTGATAAACCTTCCTGAAGTGATATCCATTGGCTCCTGCTTAATGACCTCAGGATAATCCCCGTAAACATTGAAAGCTCCTGTCTTAAGTCCGCGCACCACATTATTTGCCCCACCAAATCCTCCCAGTTGATTTCTGGGGGAAACAAATCTCAAATTGGGTACATTCTGTTTGATGGCTTCCACATCTCCGGTTTTGAAATTGTAACGCCTTCCTTTTGGCAATCCTTTATATGGTTTGGACGCAGTTTGTGTCCACATAAACATAGAATTAGTTGCCATCCCTCCAAAACCCTGTTTTACGCCATTTTCAAGACCTTTGCCTGCCGCAAGCAAAATAACAAGTATAAAGATGCCCCACAAAACTCCGAAAGACGTAAGCAGGGTCCTGAACCAATTTGCGGTTAGCGCCTCAAGAATTTCACTCCATGTATCTTTGCTAAACATATTATTCGTTTCTTAAAGCATCTATAGGTTTTATACGGGCGGCTTTCCAGGCAGGAAAAAATCCCGCTATGGCACCGGCTATAATCAAAATAAATACCGTGGTAATGGCTACACCGAAATTTATTGAAGGGTTCGAAATATATTGGGTTTCAATTAATGGGCCCACAAATTCCAATAAAGCCAAACTAAATATAAGCCCTGTAAAACCTGCGATTGTTGTTACAAAAATAGACTCGTGAAGCACCATAATTATAATAGATAAAGGTTCGGCACCCAGTGCTTTTCTAACCCCAATTTCTCGGGTTCGCTCCTTTACTATAATCAGCATAATATTGCTAACCCCAACAATTCCGGCAATTATGGTACAAATTCCCACGCCCCAAAAAAATAATTTCATCATATTCATCAGATCATAAAACCTTTTGGCATTTTCCAGAGAATTTTGAATGGTAACTGCCCTGGAATCATCGGGTGCGATGCTGTATTTTTCCTTTAAATGGGATTCCAATTCTGACGAGAATTTTTCTGAAGCCGCCAGAGCATCCTCAAAATTATTTTCTTTCTGAAGGGTGAAAGCAAGGTTTCTGATATCATTCCCGCCATTAAAAACTCTTTGCGACGTGGAAAGCGGTAAAAATACCCTGGACTCTTCCCGTTCCCCGCCCGGATCGGAAAAAACACCAATAACCTTAAAATTGATATTCGATATTTGGACGTATTTACCCACTGGGTTTTCCCCGTTTTTAAACAGATCAGATTTTACTTTATTACCCAATACCACCACCTTTTCAAAATTTTCGTGGTCTTTATAATTTATAAACCGACCATTCTCCATGCCGGCATTTTCCAAAAACTGTTTATCCGGTAAAACCCCTTCAACTCTATAGGATCCGGATTCCTTATTGTAATTGACGATCCCGCTCCAAATTCTGTACATTGAAGATTTATACTCCAGTTCATCTTCATACTTGGAGGTTACGTAATTATAATCGTCATTTTTCAAGGTAATAACGCGCCCCGGGTTGAGGCCTTTGTATTCTTTTGAAGTTGCACCGGTCCAAATATATAAAATATTGGCAGCGTCCTCTTCAAACTCCGCAGAGATACCATTGCGCATTCCTTCCCCGATTCCCAGCAGAATCACCAAAATAAATATCCCAGAAGCTACTGAAAGCCCGGTTAGAAACGTCCGCAATTTATTTTTGCTAATCGCTTCAAATATTTCCTGCCATCGCTCTACATCAAACATTGCTGAAAGCCCTTACTTGGTTTACTTTGGTATCATCTGTAATTACACCATCCTTAAGAGTGACAATTCTTTTGGTCATTTGTGCAATATCGTGCTCGTGGGTCACTATTAAAATGGTGCGTCCTTCATCATTTATTCCCTGAATCAAATCCATAACTTCATTTGAAGTTTGAGAATCTAGGGCTCCGGTAGGCTCATCGGCCAATAGTACCTTAGGATTGGAAGCCAGGGCACGGGCAATAGCTACCCGTTGTTTTTGTCCGCCGGAAAGTTCATTAGGCAAATGTTCCGCCCAATTTACCAGACCTACCTTTTCGAGGTAACTCATTGCGATATCCATACGTTCCCTACGTTTTACACCTTGATAATACAGCGGTAAAGCCACATTATCCAATGCGCTTTTGTAAGAGATGAGATTAAAGGATTGAAAGATAAAGCCTAAAAATTTATTGCGGTATCTGGCAGCGATCTTTTCATTCAGGTTTTTTATTGGCACTCCATCTAAAGCGTAAGCCCCCTCATCGGCTTCGTCCAGCATTCCTAAAATATTCAGCAAAGTGGATTTTCCCGATCCCGAGGAACCCATAATTGAAACCAATTCCCCTTCGGCAACCTTAAAATCAAGTCCCTTTAATACGTGCAGGGAATTGTTTCCCATCGTATATGATTTGTGCAGGTTTTTAATTTCAATCATAATATAAATATTGAATGTGCTTGTTTATATATAAGAAATAAAACTGAAGACACTCCCATAAGACCCTGAACAGACAGAATTGTTACATTATAGACTGTTAGAAAAATGTTAAAATTAACAAGAGATTAAGAGCTATCCGGAAGATTTATCTTTTTTATAGGAACGATAGATGAAAAACCCAATTCCGCCAATAGCCAGGTAAGGAAAGATCATCAGGTATATAATCCCGTCATTAATTCCCTGAGCCATAGATTGATTGTCTGAGCTTTCCAATACGGCACGGCACATAGCGCATTGTGCTTCAGCCAGAGAAGGCAACATTAACAATACAATTGCCAGAAAGATCATTCGGAGTTTCATCTCTATTTTATTTTCAGGGTTTTTGATTTATCAAATTTAATACTTCCTAATCAGTTCATAAAATTTTGAGTACCTAAATAACCAAATACAAAGTAATCCTAAATTTTTCAGGAGATACTTAATACATTATTCACATTAAATATTGTTTAGTCACTGATTCGAAACTAATAATAGGGCAACATTAAAACATACACCAGCACCCCCGTAATGGCTACATAAAGCCATATTGGAAAGGTCCATCGGGCGATTTTTGCATGTTTTTCATATTGGCCCGTTAACCCACGGTACATAGTAAAAAGTACCAAAGGCACTATTATTGCCGAAAGCAGGATATGAGTGATTAAAATAAAGTAATAAACATACTTAACCATTCCTTCACCCCCATAATGCACCGGGTCGATACTTATTTTTGAAATAACATAGCTCAGCAAAAATACCGTGGAAAACCCAAATGCGGCAATCATAAAATTACGATGCCATTTATATTCTTTTATGGACATAAAAAAATAACCACTCATAAGCAGCAAAGCGGTTGAACCGTTTAAGACTGCGTGAAAGAGCGGAAAAGTACCGGATTGTGCGCCAAAAATATTGTAGCGTTCCGGTAAATTCATCAAAATTAATACAAGGACCGGCACCACAATAGAAAGCGAAATAATTATTGGAACTGCAATCTTATC
>JBDNHN010000333.1:0-5811 GCA_041688725.1 Gillisia sp. | reverse complement strand
GCAAAGAAAATTGCGCGTTCGTCATTATCCGGGAACATATTCCCATCTTCATCGGTTAAGGTTGCCTTTCTTTTAAAATAATCTTCATTATCAATAAAATAGACCTGCATCCGTTCCTTGGGAATGGAGGCCACTTTAATAATTAGTGGCATATCCAGGTCATCTATCACCAGATTCATTCCTGATAAACGAATAACTTCGTGCAGTTGGTGCCGCCTTTCATTGATATTTCCGAAACGTGGCATAAAAATTCGAATTTGCCCCCCCAGGCCGTTTACCATTCTGGCAGCTTCAAAAGATGTAGATGATATCTCGGTTTCGGGCAGGTAAGGTATTACTTCAGATGATACGTACAATATCCTCTTATCTCTCATATGTATTTTGCTTTTGCGAATAAAAACCATGCAAAATTACAAAAATTTATGCAGTTTGACAGTAATATCTTAAGTTTGCACGCTGTTAATATTATAATAAAATGCAGATTATAAAAGAAAAGGTCCTGTTAAATAACTGGGTAGCAACAATAAAACACGAAGGAGGCATCATTGGATTAGTTCCAACAATGGGGGCTTTACATGAGGGTCATCTCTCTTTAATAAGGCAGGCGGCCTCTGTCTGTGACTGGGTAGTGGTCAGTATCTTCATCAATCCAACACAATTTGACAAGCCTTTAGACCTACAAAACTACCCGCAAACTTTAGATAAAGATATAGCATTATTGGGGGAATTGAACTTAAATATTGTTGTATTTTCCCCCACTGCATCTGAATTATATGAAGATAAAATTGAAGCTGAACATTTTGAATTTGACGGAGTGGAGCTGGAAATGGAAGGAAAATACAGATTCGGACATTTTGACGGGGTGGGAACTGTTGTAAAAAAACTGTTTGAGTTAATACAACCGAAAATGGCGTTTTTTGGAGAAAAAGATTTTCAGCAGCTTCAGATCATTAAGAAATTAATCGAAAAGACCAGGCTGCCGGTAGAAATAATAGGATGTCCTATTCACAGGGAATCCAGCGGTTTGGCAAGGAGTTCAAGAAATGAACGACTAAGTGATGAAATGCGGCAGCAGGCTTCATTTATATATCAAACCCTTTTAAAAGCAAAAGAGAAATTTGGCATAGAAAGTGCGAAACAAATAAGCGTTTGGGTTGAAAATGAATTTAAAATACATCCATTTTTGAAACTGGAATATTTTGAAATCGCCGACAGCAATTCGCTTAAAACAGTTAAAAATAAACAATTTGATACTCCTTACCGCGCTTTTATAGCCGTATATGCAGGAAAAGTCAGGCTAATTGATAATATTGCCTTAAATTATTAAATTTACAGTATGCAAATTCACGTAGTTAAATCAAAAATACATCGCGTAAAATGTACCGGCGCCGACCTAAATTACATCGGCAGCATAACCATTGATCAGGATTTGATGGATGCCGCCAATATTATTGAAGGCGAAAAAGTGCAAATAGTAGATAACAACAACGGCGAACGCCTGGAAACCTATGCCATTCCGGGTCCAAGAAATTCTGGTGAGATCACGATTAATGGTGCAGCAGCACACAAGGTTAACAAGGGCGACGTTTTGATCCTGATCACCTATGCCATCATGGATCTTGAAGAAGCCAAACTATTTAAACCTGCATTGGTTTTTCCTAATGAAGAAAACAATCTCTTGAACTAATTTTTGAAAAAAACCACCAAAAAAGTCCTGAAGATTATTCTCCCGTTATTTTTGGGAGTTTTTTTGATTTGGTATTCCACTAAAAGCGCAACCCCTCAAGAAAGACAGGAGCTTTTGTCAAATATCACCTCCGCCCATCCCGGATGGGTTATGCTATCTATGCTTTTCGGATTATTATCCCACCTTTCCCGCGCCTATCGCTGGAAATTTTTACTGGAACCTTTGGGCTATAAACCGCGATTCCTAAACAGTTTTATGGCTGTAATGGTCGCCTATCTGGCAAATTTCGGGATCCCAAGATCCGGAGAGGTGCTCAGGGCCGTAACTATTTCAAGTTATGAGAATATCCCCTTTGAAAAAGCTTTTGGAACTATTATTTCAGAGAGGATAGCCGATTTTATTATGCTCCTGCTCGTTATAAGCCTTGCCTTACTTCTGCAAACAGAGTATCTCCTCGACTATTTTGAAGAAAACAACATAAACCCCTTCTTAACAATTGCCGCACTATTTGGTTTACTTGCCATTGGAATCCTATTATTAAAACAAATAAGAAAATCCAAAAGAGGAATTTTGCTGAAGGTTAAAAATTTTGCAAAAGGATTGTTGGAAGGAATGCGAAGTATCCTAAAAATGAAACAAAAAGCCGCCTTTCTGTTCCACACTTTATTTATTTGGGGGATGTATCTCTCGATGTTCTCTATTCTCATTTTTACGGTGCCCGCAACATCTTCCCTTCCTTTTGGAGTTATAATAGTAGCATTTGTAGTGGGTTCCTTTGCCATTTCGGCAACTAATGGCGGAATTGGGGTTTATCCCATCGCAATTGGCGCCAGTCTGATGCTTTTTGGGATCAGCAAAGAAGCCGGCGAGGCTTTTGGCTGGATAACCTGGGGCACCCAAACTATCCTGGTGATTATTACAGGCGGACTTTCCTTCCTTTTCCTTCCTATTTTAAACCGTCAAAAATAATAACTACATTGTGTATAGCTAACTAAACCTTAAACTATGCATAAAAAATTACTTTTCCTGTTTATTTTGATTGTCCCAAACCTGATTATTGGACAAACTGTATATAAAAACCTCCAATCTTCTAAATTAGGAGAAGAAAGGCAATTGAAAATCCAGCTCCCCAGAAATTACGATCAGAACAAAGAAAAAAAATATCCGGTTTTGGTGGTTCTTGATGGAGATTATCTATTTGAACCGGTTGCCGGAAATGTTGATTATTACTCTTATTGGGAAGACATTCCTGAAATGATCGTGGTAGGGATCAATCAGTCAACTTCCCGGGAATCAGATTCATTTTATGACGAGCGTACATTTTTGCCTGCCGGTACCGGAGCTTCCTTTTTTGAATTTATCGGCATGGAATTGATGCCCTATCTCGAATCCAATTACCGGACTGCACCTTTCAGGGTAATAATGGGTCATGATTACACCTCAAATTTCATCAATTATTATCTCTTAAAAGAAAATCCACTGTTTCAGGGGTACATAAATTTAAGCCCGGATCTGGCTCCTGAAATTGAAACCCGGATTTTCAATTCGCTTCAAAAATCACCAAATCCAATTTGGTATTACCTCGCAACTTCTACAGAGGATATTTCGTCCCTAAAAGCGAAGATTCTCAGTTTTGATGACCAATTAAAAAAAATAGACAACAAAAATATTCATTATAATTTCGACAATTTTAAGGACGCCTCGCATTACACTCTTGTTGGAAATGCTATCCCGAAGGCTATAGAACAAATTTTTGAAACATACCGTCCAATTTCAGTTCAGGACTACAACAGTGTGCTCTTGCAAACTTCAGTTTCTTCCTTCGATTTCCTGGTTGAAAAATATAAAAACATACTTATACACTTTGGAATTGACAAGCAAATAAGGCTCAACGACTTTATGGCTGTGTATAATGCCATGGAAAAAACAAAGAATTGGGAGCAAATGAAAGATCTTTCAAAACTTGCCACAAAAAATTATCCAAAAACAATGCTCGCTACTTTTTTTGAAGCGCGTTATGAGGAGGAAACAGGAAATCCCAAAAAAGCGATGAGGATATACAAAAATGCTTACGGACAGGATCCTATTTTATTTTTAAACATAGACTTCATGCTTGAAAAAGCGCAACAAATCAAAGTAGATTTTAATTATTAAAGCATTCTAAAAACACATTCTAAAATCTGTATTTCAAATTTATGGCCAAATCAAAAATCACCTTTTTCTGTCAAAATTGCGGCGCGCAACATTCAAAATGGCAAGGTCAATGTGCCTCCTGCAAAGAATGGAACACCATTGTAGAGGAGGTCTTACAAAAACCCGATCAAAAAGACTGGAAAATCCAGGATTCACGGGAGGTAAAGAGAACGGCCAAACCCCTTAAAATTTCGGAAATCGAGGTGGGTTCTGAACCCAGGTTAAACACCAACAACGTTGAACTGGACAGGGTTCTTGGCGGTGGAATTGTTCCAGGTTCACTAATACTCCTGGGTGGGGAACCGGGAATAGGAAAAAGTACCCTGCTTTTACAGATTTCATTGAATCTAAAGCAGAAAACCCTGTATGTATCCGGGGAGGAAAGTCAGCAACAAATAAAAATGCGGGCAGAACGCATCAATCCAAACCCTGCCAATTGCTATATTTTGACTGAGACCAAAACCCAAAACATCTTTAAACAAATAGAAGCGCTGCAACCTGAAATTGTAATTATAGATTCCATTCAAACCTTGCACAGCGATTATATTGAGAGTTCTCCGGGAAGTATTTCCCAGGTTAGGGAATGCACCTCCGAACTTATAAAATTTGCCAAAGAAACCGGGGTTCCAGTGATCCTGATAGGTCATATCACAAAAGACGGAAGTATTGCCGGACCAAAAATTCTGGAACATATGGTGGATACCGTTTTACAATTTGAAGGAGACCGAAACCACGTGTACCGTATCCTCCGGGCCAAAAAGAACAGGTTTGGATCTACTCATGAACTGGGTATTTACGAGATGTTAGGCAGCGGATTGCGTGAAGTTTCAAACCCTTCTGAAATTCTGATCTCAAAGAATGACGAAGGCCTTAGTGGAACCGCGATAGCAGCTACCCTGGAAGGTGTTCGGCCTTTAATGATAGAAATACAGGCATTGGTAAGTTCCGCCGTTTACGGAACGCCTCAGCGATCAACAACCGGTTACAATGCCAAACGGCTCAATATGTTGCTGGCTGTTTTGGAGAAACGAGCAGGCTTCCGTTTGGGAGCCAAAGATGTATTTTTAAATATTACCGGCGGAATTTCAGTTGACGATCCCGCAATAGATCTGGCTGTAATTGCCGCAATCCTTTCCTCAAACGAGGATATTTCAATTGAAAAAGATATTTGTTTTGCCGCTGAAGTTGGACTGGCAGGAGAAATTCGACCAATTCCCCGGGTAGAACAGCGCATCATGGAAGCTGAAAAATTGGGATTTGCCACAATCATGATCTCAAAACAATCCAAGCTTCCAAAGAACAATTATATCATAAAAATTCAAAAGGTTGCCAGGATCGAAGATGTAGTAGCTTTCTTGTTTGAATAAAACTCTAGGTGGCATAAAGTTTTATTCTTTCACAGGAATCTTTTTATTTCATTAAGGCGCAGGATTCGGAATGGTTTCGTGAACCTCGTTGATCTCCTTAATCACCTCTTCTGAAAGTTGAACATCAATACTCCCTATGTTTTCTGAGAGTTGTTCCATAGAAGTAGCGCCAATGATGGTGCTGGTTACAAAAGGCTGCATCTCCACAAATGCAAGTGCCATTTGAGCAGGACGTAAATTGTGTTTTTTGGCAATTTCACAATACCTTAAAGTTGCCTCTATGGCCTGCGCATTGGAATATCGGCTGTACTGCGGAAACAAGGTGAGCCGGGCATTGGCAGGTTTCTTATTTAAATATTTCCCACTAAGCGTTCCCATTCCCAGAGGAGAATAAGGGAATAAACCGATGTTCTCACGGTGATAAATTTCGGTAAGCCCTATTTCATCTTTTCTGTTCAGCAAATTATACGGGTTTTGAACCGTGCTTATTTTGGGAGCTCCATTTCGAGACTCTTCCGCGCATCGCATTACTCCATAAGGTGATTCGTTGGAAAGCCCGATATG
>JBDNHN010000332.1:0-3795 GCA_041688725.1 Gillisia sp. | reverse complement strand
AAGTACAATATTGAAATTGAGGAAACCGAGCAAAGTGATGAGCAGAAGCAACATGCAGATGAACGGGAGAGTATGTACCTGGTTTCTGAATTTGCCAGTGAGTATTTTCAAAATATACTATTAAAATCGGAGCAGGGAAAAGCCATTGGGCTTAGTTATTTTAAGGAACGCGGATTTACCCCCGAAACTATCAATAAATTTGATCTTGGCTATTGTCTGGACGAATGGGACGCGTTTACTTCTGAAGCGATTAGAAAGGGATATCAACTGGATTATCTCGAAAAAACAGGCTTGAGCATTGTAAAAGGCGAAAAGCAATTCGACAGGTTCAAGGGGCGCGTGATGTTTCCAATTCATTCAATGTCCGGCAGAGTATTGGGTTTTGGGGGAAGGATTTTGATAAACGATAAAAAAGCGGCAAAATACCTTAATTCCCCGGAGAGCGAAATCTATCACAAAAGCAAGGTTTTATACGGAATTTCCCACGCCAAGCAAGCTATTGCAAAGGAGGATAATTGCTTTTTGGTTGAGGGTTATACCGATGTGATCCAATTTCATCAAAGCGGAATTGAAAATGTGGTATCATCTTCGGGAACCTCGCTTACCTCTGAACAGATCCGTCTTATAAGCCGCCTTACAAAAAACATCACGGTCCTTTTTGATGGGGATGCCGCAGGAATGAGGGCTTCCATACGGGGAATAGATCTTATTTTGGAACAGGGGATGAATGTGAAGATCTGTGTTTTTCCCGATGGGGAAGACCCTGATAGTTTTGCGAGAAAGAATTCTCAAGACGAATTACGGGAATACTTACAGGAAAATGCCAAGGATTTTATAGAATTTAAGGCTTCATTATTGTATGAAGATGCCAAAAATGATCCTGTGAAAAGGGCTAGCCTTATTCACGATATGGTTTCCAGTATCGCCAAGATCCCAAATCAGATCCAACAGGAAGTGTATATTCAGGAATGTTCAAGGATAATGGATATTTCGGAACAAGTGCTTTTTTCTACTTTGTCACAACTTCTTGCGAAAGAAGGTAAAACCGGGCCGGCACAACCGGCTAAAAGCAAATCTCTTGAGGTTGTCAGGAATACAGAAACTTCAAAAGTAAAGGTTGATGAATTGTTTGAACTGGAGCGGAAAATAATAAGTTTGTTATTGCTTTACGGAACGGTGGAAGAGGAATTTGAAGATATGGTCCTGAAGGAAAATGATAAAGGAGAACTGGTTTTGGAACCGGAAATTCAAAAAGCCAAAGTTTTTGAAAAGATCTTCCTGGACTTGCAGGAAGACGAAGTCGCATTTACCAATGAATCGTTTAGGGAAATTTATACCAAGGTTATTGCCGGGTTAAATCAGGAAGGTGGATTGAGCCTGGAAATTTTTATCAATCAACTGGATTCAGAACTTTCGGCTGAGGTTACTACAATTTTAATGGAAGAAGAGCAATACAGCTTGCATGATTGGGAACGTATGGATATTTTTGTAAAAGCTAAGGATACCACCATTGGCAGGCTTGTTAACGAAACCATTTTGGCCTTGCGCAGGTTCCTTATCTCTCAAAAGATAGAAGAACTTTCACAAAAAATAAAAGATTCACCTCAAGTTGAATCGAAGGAGATGATTGAGGATGTTATGGATTATTTAACCTTAAAAAAGGTCTTGTCTAACAGACTTAACCGGGTTATGTAGTTCTTAACTGCAATAATCTGGATTGATGGATCAAATCTGCTACATTATCTACTTTTAGCTTTTTCAACAACCGGGTTTTATAGGTGCTCACAGTTTTTTCATTGATGGTCAATGCTTCTGCAATATCCTTATTTCGCTTTCCGGTAGAGAGCAAATTTAAAACTTCGGCTTCACGTGTAGAGAGTTTTTTGAATTTTGAGATCAGGCTATTGTTCTTAAAAATTCCGGAGTTTAATCTTTCGGTAATATCCTTATTTAAATAAATACCACCACGGATTACCTGCAGGATCGCCATTTTTAATATTTCAGTAGAAACGGTTTTTGATATATACCCGGAAGCTCCAGATTTTATTGCGCTTAAAGCATACATTTCTTCCGGATGGCAACTCAAAATAAGTATTTTTAATCCGGAATAATCGGCTTTTAAAGTTCGAAGGGCCGTGATGCCATTAATTTGCGGCAAATCAATTTCCATAATCAGAAGGTCCGGAATTTGGTGTTTCAGGAATCTAAATAATTCGTTTCCCGTCGTTACATGGCCAATTACCTCGAGATCCTCATTACTTCTTAGTAAGGATGTAATCCCTTCACGGGTAATAGGATGATGATCTGCTATTAATACTGAACTCATATAGACATGTTATACTAAAATTTACAGCGTTGGGGCTTTCGCAATTTAGTTGATTAGAAAAATAGATTAACGAAATTAACTGATTAAAACCTCAATTCTATAGCTATCGGGATTTATTCGATGAAAGTGTTATTTTTTTAGATGAACGGGAATTTTACAGGTTGGAATAGGCTTCATTTTATGCTGATTCGCATTATTTAAGCGTTTATAGATATTAAAAACTTCAAATTTTCGACCGGAGAAGTCGGATGCCTTTGCTTCTTCTTTATCCATTTTCATAGCCCATTCCAGTTCGTCATAGCTCGCACCTATCTGATCTTCATCACTTCGGACATCACCAAAAAGGCCGTCAGAAGGATCTGCATCCAAGATTTCCTGATTTACATTTAAAAATCGGGCAATTTCATTAACTTCACTTTTCATCAGATCTGCGATCGGACTCAGGTCAACCCCACCGTCACCATATTTTGTGAAAAATCCTACTCCAAAATCTTCTATTTTATTGCCGGTTCCTGCCACCAAATATTTATGTAAACCGGCAAAATAATATAAAGTTGTCATTCTTAAACGGGCCCGGGTATTGGCCAGTGTTAATTCCAGATTTTCACATCCATAGGCTTGCGGCACTACTCCTTTAAATTGTTCAAAAACAGAGGTGAGATCCACCTGCAGGTTTGTCACATTTGCAAATTGATGCTTTAAGGATTTAATGTGTTCCTGCCCTCTGGATACATGACTTGGAGCCTGATGAATTGGCATTTCCACGCATAAAGTACGAAGGCCGGTCCGGGCACACAAAGAAGAGGTAACCCCAGAATCTATTCCGCCGCTAATTCCAAGAACAAAACCATCCATATTGGCAGAAGTGGCATAATTTTTTAACCAATCTACTATATGATCTACCACCTTTTCAGTTTGCATAATTTTGGGTGTTTAAATTTGTAAGTAATACCTTTGCAGGCAAATTTAGCATAAATACATAATTAATAAAAACTGCCTGCGATAAAGGCATCACAATATATATAAATGTTCCAAAAAATTATTTTTATTTTTCTGGTCGCGATCTCTTTTTCCTGTGAAAACCAGTCTGAAATTGAAAAGGAAATCGAAAAAATTTCATTGAATTTTGAGCTGGTCCGGTTCGATCAAAAATTCGCCAACACCACTTCGGAAAGCCTTCCTCTTTTAAAAGCGGAATATCCCTTTTTATTTCCCGCCCAATTTCCTGACAGCGTCTGGATGGAAAAAATAAATGATACCATTCAACAGGAATTAAATACCGAAGTTACTAAGGCTTTTCCTGATCTTTCTACTGAAGAAGATGCCCTTCATTCTCTTTTTCAACATATAAAATATTATTTTCCGGAATTTGAAAGCCCAACGGTAATTACAATTACTTCCGAAGTAGATTACAAAAACAAGGTGCTTCTATCCCAGGATTATTTGTTTGTAGCACTTGATACTTATTT
>JBDNHN010000331.1:0-4918 GCA_041688725.1 Gillisia sp. | reverse complement strand
TGGTGAAAGAGATATGATAGATCTTCAAAAAACAGTAGTGAATTACTATTATGATCCATCAACCGGAGGCTCCAACTCCATAAAAGCCATTTTACCTGCAGTTCTGGGCTCCAGTGAATATCTCCAGAAGAAATATCAAAATGAGCTACATATGCTAAACCTAACCAGTAAAAATTTTGAAAGGGATCATGTGTTTTGTAAAATGGAAAATGGCATACCCATTAATCCATACAAAGCATTACCTCCACTTTTTGATGGATGGGACAATGAGAAATTAGAGCAAGTTTCAGAAAGTCTGACAGAAATTGCAGATGGTGGTGCTGCATTGTTTGCTTATGCAAAATTACAGTTCCCGGACGTACCGGAAATAGAACGAGAAGCTATAAGAAAAGGATTACTGCGCTATTGTGAATTAGATACACTGGCAATGGTTATGATCTATGAGTATTTAAGAGAAGTGTGTAAATAAACTAAATATGAAAAAAATAATTAATTTAAATGAAAATGCGGTAGAGTTTGCAAAAATTAAAGTCATCTCTGTAAACGAATATCCTCACAACAAAACGAGCACCTGGTTTAAATGATTTTCCCAGAATAAATGAGAAAAAGCAATTTATTTTCATCTTCTGTTAATAATATTCAATTTACTATCCTCAAATCTTTATATTTAACAATCATAAATCAAAACATTTTAAAATGACAAACTTAAAGTTTAAACTGATGGCTTTTATGCTTTCTTTAAGCGTGGTAGCATTTGTTTCCTGCGACCAGGCTGTAGGAGGCGATAGACCCGCTCAAGATCCTGAATTATCCATAGAATTCGAAAAGTACGAGCTGGATAACGGTCTTAATGTAATCCTTCATCAGGACAAATCGGATCCCATAGTGTCTGTAGCCATTCAATATGGAGTAGGATCTAACCGCGAGAAAAAGGGACGTACAGGTTTCGCTCACCTTTTTGAGCACATGCTCTTCCAAGAATCTGAAAATGTTCCGCAGGATCAATTCTTTAAAAAGATTCAGGATGCCGGAGGTACTTTAAACGGTGGAACCTGGCAGGACGGAACAGTATATTACGAAGTGGTGCCAAAGAATGCACTGGAAATGGTGATGTGGCTGGAATCTGACAGGATGGGCTACCTCATCAATACTGTTACTGAAAGTGCCTTTGCAAACCAGCAGGAAGTTGTAAAAAACGAAAAGCGTCAGCGGGTGGACAACAACCCTTACGGACACACCAGCTGGGTGATTGATAAAAATCTATATCCAGATGGACATCCTTATAGCTGGCAGGTAATTGGAGAACTTGAAGATCTTCAAAATGCCACCGTACCCGATGTAAAAGAATTCTACGACAAATTTTACGGACCTAACAATGCGACTTTGGTTATTGCAGGAGATTTTGACAATGCAGAAACTAAAAAGCTGATAGAAAAATATTTTGGAGAAATTAAAAAACGACAGGAAGTCGCACCTCTGGAAGTACAAACTGTTACACTTCCCGAAACCAAACGTTTTTACCACGAGGATAATTTCGCAACCGCACCTCAACTTAATATGGTTTGGCCGGCAGTAGAGCAGTACAGCAAAGATGCCTACGCACTAGATTTCCTAGGGGAAATACTATATGATGGAAAAGAAGCTCCTTTATACAAAATTCTTGTAGAAAAGAAGGAACTGACTTCCCAACCTTATGCTTACAATAGTGCCAGCCAAATTGCCGGTAAATTCCAAATCTCTGTGACCGCAAATTCAGGTGTTGACCTTGATAGCGTAGAAGCAGGTATTGAGGAAGCCTTTGCTTTATTTGAAAAAGAGGGTGTAACTGAAAGGGATATCGAGAGAATTAAAGCAGGTCAGGAAACTGATTTTTACAATGGTATAAGCAGCGTTCTTGGTAAATCTTTCCAATTAGCCCAATACGATGTTTTCACGGGAGATCCCGGTTATATTGAAAAGGACATCCAAAACATTCGTGCAGTGACAAAAGAAGATGTAATGCGTGTTTACAAGGAATACATCAAAAATAAACCTTTCATTCTTACAAGTTTTGTACCTCAGGGACAACTGGAACTTATTGCTGAAAATTCTGAAAAAGCCGAAATTGTTGAAGAAGAGATTACCGAGAATGTGCAAACAGAGGTGGCCGAAGTTCAACAGGAGATACAAAAAACTCCCTCAGAATTTGATCGTTCAGTTCAACCTGAAATGGGTGAAACTCCGAAATTAAACATTCCAGATTCCTGGAAAGAAACACTTGGAAATCAACTTGAGGTTTATGGATTGGAACAAAATGAATTGCCCTTGGTAAATTTCAGTATTGTTATTGAAGGAGGACATTTACTGGACGACTTAAGTAAAAATGGAGTGGCAAATTTAATGACAGATATCCTGATGGAAGGGACTGCCAATAAAACTCCAGCCGAACTGGAAGAAGAAATTGATATGCTGGGTGCCAGTATTAATATGTACACCACCAACGAGTCTATCGTTATTCGTGGGAATACCCTTAGGCGTAACTTTGATAAAACAATGGCCCTGGTGGAGGAGATTTTACTTGAACCTCGTTGGGATGAGAAGGAATTCGCCCGCATAAAAACCAGTACTATTAATGGAATAAAAAGAAATGAGGCTAATCCTAACGTAATTGCAAACCAGGTTTACAACAAGATCCTGTATGGCGAGAATCATCCTTTTGCTTATCCAACTTCAGGAACAGTAGAATCTGTGGAATCTATTAAAATCCAGGATCTAAAAGAATATTATAATAAATATTTTTCTCCTACTGTGAGTCGAGTGCATATAGTAGGCGATATTTCTAAATCTGAAGCCTTAAAAGCTGCAAAAAGTCTGGCAGAAAAATGGGAACCAAAAGAGGTTAATATCCCAGAATTTGAGGTTAGTAATGATCGCGACAAGGCATCCTTATATTTTGTAGATGTTCCAAATGCTAAACAATCAGTTATCAACATTGGATACATCGCTTTACCGAGAACAAGTGAAGATTTCTTCCCGGTCGAGGTGATGAATTACAAACTTGGAGGATCCTTCTCTGGGAATGTTAACCTTATACTACGTGAGGAAAAAGGATATACCTATGGCGCACGTTCTGGTTTCAGCGGATCAAAAATCCCGGGAACTTTTACTGCTTCCTCCAGTGTGCGTACAAATACCACAGGAGAATCCGTAGGAATTTTTAGAGATGAAATCGCTAAATATAAAGAAGGTATAACTCCCGAAGATCTGGAATTTACAAAGAATGCATTAATAAAATCTAATG
Source organism: Gillisia sp. (assembly GCA_041688725.1). Taxonomy (GTDB): domain Bacteria; phylum Bacteroidota; class Bacteroidia; order Flavobacteriales; family Flavobacteriaceae; genus Gillisia. The sequence goes on along the minus strand of JBDNHN010000331.1, from coordinate 1,638 downwards.
CCCTTCGTTTTGAAACCCAGGGATCATTACTTGGAATGCTACAAGAAATGAGTGCTTACGATCTTGATCCTAAATACATTGAGAAGGAAGAGAAGATTATTGGTTCTATGACCTTGGAGCAACACAAGAAGCTGGCGCAAAAATATCTGGATGAGTCAAAAATGGCTTATCTAGTAGTTGGGGATGCTGCAACACAGCTAGAACAGTTTAAGGAAATGGGCTTTGATGAAGTAAAATTGCTGGATAAGCAAGGAAATGAAATTAAACAACCTATTGATCTTAAAACGGAAAAAGTCGTAAATTAAATTAGAATCTTATGTTAACATAGAAACCCGCCGGAATGGCGGGTTTCTTTTTAATTTTAACTCTCCAACTTTGACGAGTTCTAGAAAGATTAAATAACAGGTATTCAGGATAAATACCTGTTTCTTCAAATTCGCGCATTCCGCCTTGTAAGTGGGCAATTTCTAATTTCATTTAATACAAAATCAATTTGTCTTTAGCTCTTGTAATTGCAGTATATTATTAGCGTAATCTATAACTAGTTTAAAACGAGATTTGGTTAGGAGGCGCTATGACAACGTGCTTTTTTTTAATCTAGTAATCCTAGTTTTTTCAATCTAGCCTTAATCGCTCCATGTTGTCTCTTTAATTTTTTAGCGATTTCTCCCACTTTATACTTTTCTTTGTGGAATTCGATTAATAAGGATTCTTCCTCCTTGGTCCACGGGTTATAGGCATTAGAATAAGTTCTCCTAATGTTGCCTATATAATCAGTTTGAGAAATACTATTAGTTAAGCAATCTGCCGCTTTCGAATTAGGAGGAATTATAATTTCCTTTTCCTCAACTTCTTCAACATTTAGGTCTTCTTGAGATTTTTCGTTCTTAAAACTGTTATCAGATTCAATAAAAACCTTCAATGAACTACTTATAAGAATAAAACCTGGATCTTCTTTAACATCAAGCATTTCACCTGACAAAGGATTTAATCCCTGAATCAATTGCCACAAATTATCTTTGGCCTCTTCATAACTCAGAGAATCGTTAACATTTGGAATTCTACTTTCTTCAATTTTCTCTTCTATACGAACTTTAACTTCTTTTGGTCGGTGGATATTAAAATACCACTCACCATAAATTTCGCCATTAATTCCAGGTACATATTTACATTGAGGAATTAGTGAACGTAACATATTGGCCTTATATAATTTCTTTAAAAATTGCCGAAAATAAAGTCCATTTCTATAATCCTTTTCATAGAGGCCTCTCCTTACCAAAAAAGGAAAAACATCGGTAGATCTTAAATTGACCTTCTTAGTCTGTTCTAAATATTTTTGAACAGCATTTTTAATCTTTAAGGCCTTCTTAATTTCATTATCAGAAATTTTCATAGTAAAAATTTAGATCGGGTTCTGTCCTCGATTCTTAGAAACCACCTTAACTAAAATTTTCGGAGATACTAAATTCCTGTTTTGTACATCAGAATTTCTGGCAACTTTATATTCAAAATCTCGACTACCGCCTTGTTGAAAAGTGATTTCTAAATTCATTTAATATTTCCAGTCTATATGCCTAAAAGGTATACGATTTAATTCTTCTCTATGCATTCTCCACTTTGGCATAAACTTATTCATAT
>JBDNHN010000045.1:0-3978 GCA_041688725.1 Gillisia sp. | reverse complement strand
TTGAAGCCGCTGCCAAGTTCGCTGAACTGTTCCAGGGCTGTCATCCGTTTCCGGGCATCATCGGTCATTGCCGATTCCGGCGGAGTGACAAAATAACAAAACGCCTTTTTATTGCTTCGCCCCACCCGACCCCGCATTTGGTGCAGATCAGACAATCCAAAATTATTGGCATTATTGATAAAGATCGTGTTGGCATTGGTCACATCGAGCCCGCTTTCAACAATTGTAGTGGAAACCAGCACATCAAATTCCCCATTCATAAAACTCAGCATCAGCTTTTCGAGTTTTTTCCCTTCCATTTGTCCGTGGCCCACGCCTACTTTTGCATCGGGCACCAATCGTTGGATCATTCCGGCAACTTCCTTTATGTTCTCAATCCGGTTATGGATAAAGAAAACCTGACCGCCCCGCTGGATCTCATAAATAATGGCATCGCGGATTATCTCTTCTGAAAACCGAACGAAATTGCTTTCAATAGGATACCTGTTTGGCGGTGCCGTAGAAATAGTTGACAGATCCCGTGCCGCCATCAGGCTGAATTGCAGTGTACGCGGAATAGGAGTCGCCGTAAGCGTAAGCGTATCCACATTTTCCTTAATGGTTTTAAGTTTGTCTTTTACCGACACTCCAAATTTTTGCTCCTCATCCACGATCAGCAAACCAAGATCTTTGAACTTAACCGCTTTGCTCACCAATTGATGGGTTCCAATAATAATGTCTACGCTCCCCTTTTCCAGATCCTCCAGGGTTTCTTTGCGTTCTTTTGCTGTCCTGAACCGGTTTAAATATTCTACGCTCACCGGGAAATCCTTAAGACGTTCGGTAAATGTTTTATGATGCTGAAATGCCAGAATGGTAGTCGGCACCAAAACAGCCACTTGTTTCCCATTATCTACTGCCTTAAATGCAGCCCGAATTGCAACTTCTGTTTTTCCGAAACCTACATCCCCACATACCAACCGGTCCATTGGGCGGTCATTTTCCATATCCAGTTTCACATCGGCTGTCGCGGTAGTTTGATCTGGTGTATCTTCAAATATAAATGAAGCCTCCAATTCATTCTGCAAATAACTGTCGGGGCCAAAGGCAAAACCTTTCTGCAACCGGCGTTTGGCATAGAGTTCAATTAAATTAAACGCGATATGCTTAACCCGCGCCTTGGTTTTTTCCTTTAAATTCTTCCAGGCATTGCTGCCAAGTTTATATATTTTTGGCGGTTTCCCGTCCTTCCCTGAGAATTTTGAGATTTTGTGCAGCGAGTGAATGCTGAGATATAAAATATCGCGCTCGCCGTAAACCAATTTGATAGCTTCCTGCATTTTGCCCTCTACATCAATCTTCTGCAAACCTCCAAATCTCCCTATCCCGTGATCTATATGCGTAACATAATCCCCAACCTCAAGATTGGTAAGTTCCTTCAGGGTTATTGCCTGTTTTTTGGCATAGCCGTTTTTTAGATGGAATTTATGGTAACGCTCAAAGATCTGATGATCTGTATAACAAATCATTTTAGAATCTTCGTCTATAAAACCCTGATAAAGGGACAATACCAGGGTTTTATATTCCACTTTTCTATCCTGATCTTCAAATATATCATGAAATCGCTTTGCCTGCTGATCGCTGGCGCAAAAAATAAAGTTTTTATATCCGGCCTCCTGGTTTTCGATTAAATTATCGATGAGCAGGTCAAATTGCTTATTAAAAGAAGGCTGCGGCTTTGTGTTAAAGCTTATGACTTCTTTTTGAATTGGCGATCCGGATTGCGGGTGGCGCATTGTGCCACCTCCCTGTAAAAATCCCTGATCTCCCAATTCTATCACCGTAAAATCCAAAAGCTGCTTTAACAGCAAGCCCGAAGTACAGAACAGTTCTTCCGGCTTGCTGTGTTTTATTACTTCTGATAGACCTTCAAAAGCTTCTTCGGCTTTCTCAAAAAGTTTGTCTATCGCCCCGGAAAGCAAATCCAGGTTTTTTACGAAAACCATCGTATTTGAAGAAATATATTTAAAAAAACTCTCACGTACCTCGTCCAGTTTTTTATTCTCCACATTTGGCATCACCGAGATCTTCTTGACCTTTTCTGTAGATAGCTGGGTTTCCACATCAAAACTTCGGATAGAGTCCACCTCATCCCCAAAAAATTCGATCCGGTATGGCTCATCATTGCTGAAGGAAAAAACATCTATAATTCCACCACGAACCGAAAACTCGCCCGGTTCAGTAACAAAATCTACCCGCTTGAATTTGTATTCGAATAAAACCTCATTTACAAAATCTATAGAAAGAAGATCGCCAACAGAAATTTTCAAGGTATTCTTCTCCAATTCCTTTCGTGTGACAACTTTTTCAAAAAGTGCGTTGGGATAGGTGACAATTATTGCCGGTTTTTTACGGGAATTTATTCGGTTTAGCACCTCAGAGCGCAACAGGACGTTCGCGTTGTCGGTTTCTTCAAGTTGATAGGGCCTACGGTAACTTCCGGGATAAAACAAGACATTCTTTTCACCCACAAGTTGTTCCAGGTCATTCAAATAGTAGGCGGCTTCTTCCTTATCGTTAAAGATCAGTAAAAAGGGTTTGGCTGTTTCTTCAAAAGCATTGGCAAGCACATAGGAAAGCGCAGAGCCAACAAGACCCTTTATGTGAATTCGCGATGAATTTCCTCCAGAAAGGGCAATGGATTTTCGCAGTTTCTGCTGTTGCAGAGACTGTGCAAAAGATTTGGCAATTATGGTTTTACTCATTGCCGCAAAGATAATCGCTGCGGCTTTCCTTTACAAAAAATTTATAGTTTTTGTGAGAAACTGCATTTAGAATAGTGCCTGATAGGAGTTAAATCCTGTTAACTTCAAAATAATCAATTTAATTATCAATAGAGACAGTACCATTTTGATTGATTTCAGCCAATAATAAATTTGGGAAATGGGAAAGATTAAAGAATTTGACGTTTTGCAATTGGAACCGACCGTGGCCGGGGAAGAATGAAATAGTGATTTTTAAATATTCGCCTTACTATTTAGCAACTTATGAAAAGGGTTGGTTTTTCTATTGACAAATCCGTGATAGCTGATATAAGCCAAAAGTAAAATTGCACCTCCAATGGCTGTATAGGCAATAAGTTGATTTCCGCTCTCATGCCTCATAAAAATAGCAATAAGAGCCCATACTCCTACCAATGCAAATTCCCGCATATTTCGTTTATAGATCATAAGTGAATTTACAATCACTGCTATTACAATCATAATAACTGTCCACTGCCCTTCGCTAAATATCCAGCCATCCCAACCAATTTTAGACAGGTAAGCGGCTACATTGGCGATAGAAGCCACCGTGATCCAGCCGGCATACAAACATATTGGCCACCAGGTAAAAGCGATTATCTTTAGTGGAGCATCCCAGCGTTCCATATTTGTGTTTAAAACAATTCTTAGAAGACTTCCTAAAATAACAAACATCACGATCACCGAAATAAAGGTGTATTCATACAACCAAACTATTACCCAAAGGGAATTGGCTAAATTGGCGATAATGAACCAATATCCGGTTTTCAGGATATAACCTGAGTCGAAGTAATTTGAAAAAGCATTGTATAGTTGGAATCCGGCATAAAAAAGAAGGGAAATAAAAATTATTCCCCAAATGGAAAATGCATATCCTGCCGGGGTAAACGAATTGTCGTATTCCTTGCTCAGACTGGCAATAGTGTTGTTATTAAATCGCCCGGCTTGGGCAAAATAATTTACTGAGATTACAAGGATTACCGAAAGAAAATTTAAGACCGAAAGTTTTTTACTCATTTCAAAAAAATAGTGGTGGCAATCTAAAATTACTTAATTTTTTTTATTTTTGAAAGATTTAGTTTTCTGCAAGGGAGGAAATCCATATTTCCCGGCTAATTTTCCAGGTCAAAATAAATACTTTAGTGTTTTAAATAAATTTTAAGGATACTTACAACTCGCTTTAATTATATTTGTTATA
>JBDNHN010000044.1:0-7396 GCA_041688725.1 Gillisia sp. | reverse complement strand
AGAACAAAAAGGCGCCCATAAGATTATGGCTATGGGGGAAGAATCACAAATAGACCAAATTCGCGATTACCTGGCTGAAAAATTTCCGGATCAATTGCATTTATACCGGTCTAAAAACACCTATCTGGAAATTGCCCCAAAAAGAATTTCAAAATACACTGCCATAGAGTTATTGCTTCATCATCATTTTAATCTCTCTTCCGGAGAAGCCATTGCCTTTGGAGATAATTACAATGATGTGGATATGCTTAAGAATATAGGTTATGGCGTAGCGGTAGGAAATGCTCGGCCGGAGACTCTCAAAGTGGCTAAGCTAATTGCGGAAATGAGTATTGATGATGGAGTTGCAAAATGTTTAAAACAGCTATTTAAATTTTAATCAATTTGCAATTGGCCTGTTTTCGAATAGTTTAATAAAAATTGTATTTTCGCGCCCAAAGAAAATCAACTTATGGAAAACGCCCCTTTTTTTACCAATGACGCTATCGTATTTGGAATCCTGATGATAGCACTTGGATTTGTCTTCTACACCTCATCAAGAAAAGAGGGCTTTTGGAAAAAATTCTATTCGGTAGTTCCTGCGCTTTTAATGTGTTATTTAATTCCTTCGATTTTTAATTCCCTTGGAATAATAGACCCTGAAGACTCACAATTATATTTTGTTGCCAGCAGATATTTGCTTCCCGCTTCACTTGTTCTAATGACCCTGAGTATAGATCTAAAATCCATATTCAGTTTGGGTCCAAAAGCCCTTATAATGTTTTTTACAGGAACCATCGGTATCATTATAGGAGGGCCATTGGCAATTCTTTTAATTTCTGCTGTTTCCCCGGAAACAGTTGGCGGGGTTGGCCCTGATGCAATCTGGCGTGGACTTTCCACCTTGGCTGGCAGCTGGATTGGCGGTGGTGCAAACCAAGCCGCTATGCTTGAAATTTATGAATACAACCCCAATTTGTACGGCGGGATGGTACTTGTAGATATTGTAGTTGCCAATTTGTGGATGGCAATTTTACTGTTTGGCATTGGAAGGAACAAAAAAATTGATAAATGGTTGAATGCTGATGACTCTGCAATTACCAATTTAAAGAATAAAGTGGCATCCTATGCTGCCAGTGTAACCAGAAATCCGACTCTAGATGATCTGATAATTATGTTGGCCCTTGCTTTTGGTGCGGTAGGTATTGCCCATTGGGGCGCCGACTGGATCTCCACCTTTTTATCGAACAATTTTGAGGTCTTTAACGATAAAAAAAGTGCCTTGTCTTCCTTCTCATCTTCCTTTTTCTGGATGATCTCCATAGCTACGGCAATAGGAATTATTTTATCTTTTACTAAATTCAAAACCTATGAAGGTGCCGGAGCGAGTAAATTAGGAAGTGTTTTTATCTATGTTCTGGTTGCCACTATAGGTATGAAAATGGATCTTGCCATGGTTTTTGACAATCCGGGACTTATCGCGATAGGCCTGGTATGGATGACCATTCATGCCGGTTTATTAATTTTAATTGCCAAAATAATAAAAGCACCCTTCTTTTTCCTTGCAGTGGGAAGCCAGGCAAATGTAGGAGGCGCAGCAAGCGCACCTATTGTTGCTGCAGCATTTCACCCTTCTTTAGCGACAGTAGGCGTGCTCCTTGCTGTTTTTGGATACGTGGTGGGGACCTATGGCGCCATCTTAACTACAATATTAATGCAAATAGCCGCGACCGGTTAGTAAAGACTCAAAATTTATATGATATTTGCCTCCCGTAATTCAACTTATATCCATGAAAAAACTTAGCCTCTTATTGGCAATTCTTATTAGCATTACTGCCTGTTCAAAAAAAGAAAGCAACCTCCTGGTAAAAGGAAATGTTGTTGGTCTTAAAAAAGGAACTATTTACCTTCAAAAAATTGAAGATACCGTTCTTATTAATGTGGATTCGGTGATGATAAATGGTGATGCCAACTTTGTTTTGGAAGATTTTATCCCAAGTCCTCAAATTATGTATTTATTCCTGGATAAAGTGGATAATGTGGAATATGATGAACGAATTGAATTTTTTGCTGAAGAGGGGGAAGTAACCATCAACACAACTTTAAAAAACTTTGCAGTAGATGCAAAAGTTTCAGGCTCTTCCAATCAAACAAAATTGGTGGAATACCGGGAAATGATGTCTCGCTTCAACGAAAAAAATCTTGAGCTTATCCAAAGTAATTTTGAAGCACAGCGCGATAATAATGAGGAACTTCTGATCAAGACAAATAATGAATACGACCGGCTTTTAAGCAGAAGATATTTGTTTACCGTAAATTTCGCGGTCAATAATAAGGACCTAGAAATCGCTCCTTATCTGGCCCTATCTGAAGTTTTTGATGCCAATATAAAATATCTGGACACTATTTATAATTCCATGACCCCACATGTTCAGAAATCCAAATATGGAAAGGATCTGAAAGTATTCCTAAAAGAACGAAGGAAAACGGAAAAATTGGAAAAAAAAGTGGAGAAGCAGTAACGTAGTTAGAAGTTAAAATATAGATTCAAGGCTCGCTTAAAAAAATGAAAATTTTTGTGATCTTTTCGAAAAAAATAAAACCCTGCCAGCGTTCAAAATGCCGACAGGGTTTTTTAGTTATGGAAACTTATCTTAATCCTTCCATGGCGTTAAACTCTGGAAGGATTTTTGTTCTGTATAATATGTTTAAAACCAAATGGTTAAAGATATAAGCGCTCTATTTTTATCTTTAAAAATCAGCATTCATGGATCTTAAATCCATTGTGATTATTTCTCAATAAAAATTCGTCATAAAAAAAACTCCCCCGTAATGGAGGAGTTTTGAGCCGATGGAGGGACTCGAACCCACGACCTGCTGATTACAAATCCGCTGCTCTAGCCAGCTGAGCTACATCGGCATCGAATATTATTTTACAATTCGTTTATTTTAGCTACCAAAGCGTTTGCTTTAGCTTCAAAATCCTTTTCAATATCTTTAAAATGTTGTTTTTTATTTTCAACATTTTTTTGATTTATCTTTGCCATCAATTCGTCAAAACCAGCTATAGCTTGATCAACAATTGCTTCCGATTTTTTAGGTTCTTGTTTAGGGTTTGCTAATTGATGAATATATGCTGCTTCAATTAAATCACCCATCACATAATTTACATCTCTCTTTAACAATCTTATACTTGCCATTACTTCTTAATTTTAGGCTGCGAATTTAGGCTATTTTTCCATATAATTATACACTTACCTCCAATATTTTTGCATTTTGACTTTCAATTGAAATTTCAGAAATGCAGGCAGGCACCAACATGGTCTCTCCCTGATTAAGCACTTCCTGATTTCCATCGGTTTTAACAATAGATTCCCCTTCAACTCCCATCAAAATTACAAAGGAATCCAAATCTGAATAATCTCTTGTTATTTTCGAATCTAACTCAATAATATTGGTTTTAAAATACTGGTTATGATACAATTCTGAAGATTGATTTTTACGCTCGTCGTATTTTATCCTGAAATCACCTTCATGGGAAAGATCGATTGCATCCAGGGCTAAATCGGTATGCAGTTCCCTACTTTCACCGGAATCTGAAACGCGATCCCAATCGTAAATTCTATAGGTAATATCTGAGGTTTGTTGAATTTCAGCCAATAATACTCCTGCTCCTATCGCGTGAACAAAGCCCGGATTAATAATAAAAGCATCTCCTTTCTTTACTTTCTCACTATTTAATGCATCTACCAGTTTATTGGTCACAACTAATTCCTGATATTTCGCTTTAGTAATCTTGTTTTTAAAACCCATTATTATTTCGGCATCTTGATCTGCCTGCAGGATATACCACATCTCGGTTTTACCGAAAGAATTGTGTTTTTCTTTTGCAATTTTGTCATTAGGATGCAACTGCACCGAGAGCGCTTCGGCAGCATCGATGAATTTTATTAGCAAAGGAAATTTTGTGCCAAACCTCTCAAACACCTTTTTTCCTACAAACCGGGATCCAAATTCTTCCAACAGCCATTTAATGGATTTTCCATTATAAGATCCATTGGAAATAATGGATTCGTTTCCGTCCACATCAGAAATCTCCCAACTTTCCCCGGTTTGGGAAGAAGGGCTATTTTTGTTGAACAATTGCTTTAGTTTTTGCCCTCCCCAAATCTTTTCCTTCAGGATTGGGTCAAATTTCAATAAATAGAGATCAGTTTTCATCTTGTAGTTTTTCTAATTCTTTTAATGTCGTAATTGTATGTTGGGAGGCACTCATATTATTGTAACGTATCCTGAGAATTCCGTTTTTGTCAAAAACAAAGGTTTCCCGGCCTGGGATCAGTCCAAGAAGTGAGGATTGCACGCCAAAGGCCTTTCTTGCTTCTTTATATTTGTCTGACAGAAATATAAAAGGCAAATTGTATTTATTTATGAATTTGGTGTGGGAAGTCTCCGAATCGGAACTGATCGCGATAACTTCTGCTCCCAACTCCTTAAATCTTTCATATCGATCCCTGAATTCACAAGCTTCCTGAGTACATCCGGGAGTGAAATTTTTAGGATAAAAATAAATAACAAATGCTTTTTCTCCTTTAAAATGATCTGTATGAAAAACTTTACCATCCTTATCCTTAAGTTTGACAGATGGTACCGTTTCTCCTTTTTTTAAAGACATTTAATTTCCACTATAGGTTACAAAATTTCTTGGTGTTTCGTACAATGTTACAGAAAGTTCGAAATCCGGTTTTAATTTTCGCCTTAGTCTGTTCCAGATCACAACGGCAATATTTTCAGCAGTGGGGTTTAGATCTTTGAACTCCTCCACCTCAATATTTAGATTTTTATGATCAAAAGGAATTTCAATTTCATTATAGATCAGGTCTTTTAAAACTTTCAAATCTATTACAAAGCCGGTTTCCGGATCAATTAATCCGTTTACAGAAACTGTGAGCTCATAATTATGCCCATGATAATTTGGGTTGCTGCATTTCCCGAAAACGGCCTCATTTTTTTCCTGATCCCAATCCTTGCGATATAACCGGTGGGCTGCGTTAAAATGAGCCTTCCTGTGTACTGTTACTTTCATTGTAGTATAGATTGATAATACTTGTCAAATATAATCTTAAACCATTCGGTATAGCGTTCCGGGTGGTTTTTCATATCTTTTTGAACTTCTTCTAATTTCATCCATTTCCAGGCTGAAACCTCCTCAGGATTCAAATCAGGAAGATTATTGAAATTTCCCACCAGAATATGATCGAATTCATGTTCCGTTAAACCATTATCAAAAGGGGCTTTATAAATAAAAGCCATGGTGTCTTTTATATCGGTAGTAAATCCCATTTCTTCCTGTAATCGCCTTTTCCCTGCTTCAATATTGCTTTCTCCTTCGCGCTGATGGCTGCAACAAGTATTGGTCCATAGTCCCGGGGAATGATATTTGGAAAGGGCGCGTTGTTGCAACATCAATTCGTTTTTATCATTAAAAACAAAAACCGAAAAGGCACGGTGCAACAGTCCTTTTTCATGAGCTTCCATCTTGGGCATTAATCCTATAGGTTCATCTTTTTCATTCACCAGGATCACTTTTTCTTCTTCCATTGCTTTAATTGATTTTCAAAAATACAAAATCGGCCTGGCAAATCATAAGAAAATAAGTTCTTCGGGTGTAATGTTCACTTAAAAAATTTAAAAAGCGAATTAAGCTACTATTCCTTTTTCTAGCTCAAATAATTTATATTTGCAAACTTAAATCAGCAAATGAAATTTACCGACGAGATAAAACGCAGAAGAACTTTTGGAATCATTTCACACCCGGATGCCGGTAAAACCACGCTTACAGAAAAACTCCTGCTATTTGGGGGAGCTATTCACGAAGCAGGCGCGGTAAAATCCAACAAGATCAAAAAAGGCGCTACCAGTGACTTTATGGAAATTGAAAGACAACGTGGAATTTCAGTTGCTACTTCGGTTCTGGCGTTTGAATACAATGGGATCAAAATAAATATTCTGGATACTCCGGGCCACAAGGATTTTGCTGAAGATACTTTTAGGACACTTACCGCGGTGGATAGTGTTATTGTGGTTATTGATGTGGCAAAAGGGGTTGAAGAACAAACCGAAAAACTTGTAGAAGTTTGCCGGATGCGAAATATTCCTATGATAATTTTCGTCAACAAAATGGATCGTGAGGGAAAAGATGCTTTTGAACTCTTGGATGAAATAGAGCAAAAACTGAACTTAACAGTTACACCCCTCAGTTTTCCAATTGGAATGGGATACGATTTTAAGGGTATTTACAACATCTGGGAACAAAATATTAACCTTTTCACTGGAAATCCCAGAAAAGATATTGAAGATACAGTAGAAATTTCAGATTTAAAATCTGATGAATTAGATCAACTCATAGGGGCAGAATCAGCAGATACCTTGAGGGAAGAATTAACTTTGGCTCTTGGTGTTTACCCCAAATTTGATAAAAAAGCTTATTTGGACGGAAATTTACAGCCTGTATTTTTCGGTTCAGCCTTAAATAATTTTGGAGTAAGGGAATTGCTAGATTGTTTTGTCAACATCGCTCCTCCCCCCCGTGCTAAAGAAAGTGATACGCGAATTGTAAAACCGGAAGAAAAAGCATTTACCGGTTTTGTATTTAAAATCCACGCCAATATGGATCCGAAACACCGAGACAGGCTGGCATTTGTAAAAATTGTTTCCGGACTATTTGAGCGAAACAAGCCTTATTTGCACGTAAGACAGGGAAAAAACTTCAAATTTTCAAGTCCGAATGCCTTTTTTGCCGAGAAAAAAGAGGTGGTAGACATCTCTTATCCCGGGGATATCGTTGGTTTGCATGATACCGGAAATTTCAAAATTGGAGATTCGCTCACTGAAGGGGAAGTATTAAATTATCGTGGTGTTCCAAGTTTTTCCCCGGAGCATTTCCGCTTTATCAACAATGCCGATCCCATGAAATCCAAGCAATTGGATAAAGGAGTAGACCAGTTGATGGATGAAGGTGTTGCCCAGTTATTCACCCTGGAATTGAATAACAGGAAAGTGATAGGAACCGTTGGCGCTTTGCAGTTTGAGGTAATTCAATACAGGTTGGAACACGAGTACGGAGCGAAATGTACGTATGAAAATTTGAATGTGCACAAGGCGACCTGGGTTGAACCGGAAAACCAGAAAAGCGAGGAATTCAAAGAATTTAAACGTGTTAAAGCGAAATTCTTGGCAAAAGATAAACAGGGACAATTGGTATTTTTTGCCGATTCACAGTTTTCCCTGCAAATGACCCAGCAAAAATTTCCTTCGATTAAATTCCATTTCACATCGGAGTTTTAATTTGAGCAGAAAAAAATCTTAACCAGGAACGTATTTCACTCATTAATTCTTTGGAAAAGCAGAATCGAGT
>JBDNHN010000043.1:0-5379 GCA_041688725.1 Gillisia sp. | reverse complement strand
TGCTGTCTCTTAGTACCGTAATCTTCAACTTCACTCCGTTTTTGGTAACAAAAGAAATTGTATCTCCGTTTAATTTAAAAGAAATTATCTCTGAGGGAAATAAATTTCCTTTATATTCTAGTTCAGTGTTCGTAATCATAAATTGATTTTAAAAGGGCACAAAAAAAAGCATTATAACTGAGATATAGAAAGTTTATTTATAAAATTTTAAAAACTACCACACTTAAAGGCGGAAGAATAAGCTTGGCAGAAAACTTCCGATGATGGGAAGGTTCCGGTTTTATTGGGATTGATTTAGTATTGCCAATTCCAGAGCCAGAATATTTCTCATTATCGGAATTAAATAATTCCACAAGTTTTCCTTTACGCGGCATCCCCATCTTATAATTTTCATGGGGAATAGGTGTAAAGTTACAAACCACAATAAGTTCATCTTTTGGGTTAATTCCTTTTCGGATATAACTTATTATGGAGTTTTGGCTGTCATCATATGCAATCCATTCAAAACCTTCGGCATTGAACTGTTTCTCATGCAAGGCTGTTTGTTCCTGATATAATTTATTTAGATCCTTAATTACAGATTGAATTCCTTTGTGAGATTCAAATTCAAGCAAATGCCAGTCAAGGCTTTCGTCAAAATTCCATTCTGAAGATTGCCCGAATTCAGCACCCATAAAAAGCAGTTTACTGCCGGGATGTGTGAACATATAGCCATATAATAACCTCAAATTTGCAAAGCGTTGCCATTCGTCGCCCGGCATTTTGCCCAAAATAGATTTCTTTCCATACACCACCTCGTCATGACTTAACGGTAACAAGAAATTTTCAGTGAAGGTGTACGTCATACTAAAGGTGATATCGTTTTGATGATGCTTCCTGTAGATTGCGTCTTTTTGGAAATATTCCAGTGTGTCATGCATCCAGCCCATCATCCATTTCATACCAAATCCAAGACCACCCATATAAATAGGTTTTGAAACCATTGGAAATGAAGTTGATTCTTCAGCAATGGTTTGAACCCCTTCAAAATTCTTGTAGATCTCTGCGTTTAATTCTTTTATAAAACTTACCGCATCCAGGTTTTCCCGACCTCCAAATTCATTAGGTTCCCATTCTCCGTCTTCTCTGGAATAGTCCAGGTAGAGTATTGATGCAACCGCATCTACCCGCAGGGCATCAATGTGATACCGGTCCAGCCAAAAGATCGCATTGCTAATTAAAAATGATCTCACTTCATTCCGTCCATAATTAAAGATCAAACTTTTCCAATCGGGATGATATCCTTTTCTTTTATCCGGATGTTCATAAAGATGACTTCCGTCAAATAAACCTAATCCGTGCTTATCTTCTGGAAAATGTGAAGGCACCCAATCCAGGATCACGGCGATTCCCTCACGGTGAAAAGCCTCAATTAATTTCATGAAATCCTCGGGTTTTCCAAAACGTGCGGTGGGAGCAAAATATCCGGTTATTTGATATCCCCAGGAAGGATCATAGGGGTATTCCATCACGGGCATAAGTTCTATGTGGGTAAAACCCATTTCCTTCACGTAAGAAACCAATTCGTTGGATAACTCTTCATAGGTTAACCATCTGTTTTTCTCAGATTTTTTTCTCCAGGAACTTAAATGAACTTCATAAATTGAAATAGGTTTGTCCAGTTGATTTTTTTCAATCCTATCCTTTAACCAGTCGGCATCTTTCCATTCATGATCCAATTCCCACACTACTGATGCCGTTAATGGAGGATGTTCACATAGTTTGGCATAAGGATCTGCTTTCTCGGTTTTTATATCGTTATTGTTAGAGAGAATTTTGTATTTGTATTTTGCGCCTTTTTCAACCCCGGGAATAAAACCTTCCCAGATGCCACTGCCATCCCAACGTACAGATAGCGCATGTTCCCCTTCAAGCCAGTAATTAAAATCCCCGATCACAGAAACTGATCTGGCCGATGGTGCCCAAACGGCAAAATAAGTTCCTTTGGTGCCGTTGACCTCAATTAAATGGGAGCCCAGTTTTTTATATAACCTATAATGTTTTCCTGCTTTGAAGAGGGAAATGTCAAAATCTGAAAATAATGAAAATAGTTGTACTTCGTTTTTCATAAGTATATTATAAATTATTGAGTTATTAATTTCAGTGCCGTGTTTTAAATTAATAATTCCAATGGTTGTAAGAGAATTAAAATAACAATTATTCAGCTAATAAAGGAATGAAAAAATGTTTCACAGCACTCCAAAGGTCTGTTATTTGAGGTTTAGCGGCTAATTTTTGGAGTTCATTCTTCTGAAATAAAAATGAACATTATGTTCACTGACTTTATAATTCAAATGTTTTATTTATTTTTTAGAATGCTAATGATTCCTCTAAGCGGAATTATAGCCCACCTTGGCCTGGAATTTAGTTCGTAGCCAAGTTCATAAACTGCTTTTTCCAGTAAACAGTAATCCAGCAAAAATTCGATCTCGTTCCGATACCCAATATTTAAATTTTCATCCTGAACTTTTGTAATGTATGTTTCAAGAAAAACCCCGATCATATATTTATACAGAATTTCCCCGGCCTTAAACAATTCTTCCTGGGAAAACGGATAGGATTTTTCATTGTTGAAAATAGTGGAATAAATAGCGTAATGAAAAGAGCGAAACATTCCTGCCAGGTCTTTAAGTGGAGGTTGTTTTACTTTGCGGTCCTGAATGGTACTTTCCGGTTCGCCTTCAAAATCCAGTAAATAAAAATCGTCCCCATGCACCAAAACCTGTCCCAAATGATAATCTCCATGGATCCTGATGCGCTCGCTTTTCAATTTGGTCCAGTTAAAATCCAAAAAACATTTTCTGATCTCTTTTTTCTTGTCTAAAAATTCCTTGGCTAAATTGAGTGTTTCGCCATCTAATTTATGAAGGTTGTTCTCAATGGTATTCAGCCGGTTTTGAAATTGATAGATCAATCGGTTTTTTAACCAAACCGCATAATCTCCGTTGTATTTTGTAGGGGTAAAGGCGGTATTCTGAATATCACTTCCCAGTGCAACATGCATTTCAGCAGTTCTTAAAGCGAGTGTTGAAATTCTTAAAAACAAATTTAGTCCTGCAAAGTCTATAATATGTGGAGGAATGGAATTTATTGTATGCCGGTTATAAAGCGGAGTCTCCGGAAGTTTGTTGATCTTTATTTTTTTGCGTTCCAAATTTAAAAAAACGGTATCCAGTTCTTTCAGCATCCAGTTCCAGGCATCTCCCTCATTTGGCACCAATTTCTGCATTAAACCCAAAGTTATGGTATCGCCTTTTTCGTGATGCAAATTTATACTTCCTATATATTCGGGGATGTTTTTAAAAACCGCTTTTTCAGATAAAAACCGGCTGATCTCATAATCCGGATTGGTGCTGGTGTAGATCCTTCTAAAAAATTTTAGTACATACTTTTCGTTGTAAACTATGGAAGTGTTGCTTTGTTCAGCTCCTAAAAATCTGGAAGATTCATATTTTATATTCTGAATAACATCCGATCTATGAAACATAGTCTTTGAATTTACCGAATCTGTTGAAACTTCCATGATATTGTTGAAGATCAGAGTCCTGAAATCTTCAATGTGGATGGCATCAACCAAATACCCGGGGATATCATTAAAGGTAGCAGGCGCGATCACAGTTTTTGTGTCTAACTCTTCCTCACTCATAAATGCCAGCGGAATAAAATAATTCTGAAAAAAAGCCTCATTAAAATTCACTTCGATCAAAACGCCGTAATAATTATTCTTTTTGGAAGCCAGTTTAAAATGATCAATTACCTCAATATATTTTAAATGACTTGATTTTCCCGCATACCAGCGCTTTTTGAGAATATAGTTCTCAAGGATCTCTGTGCTGAAGGTTTTAACAAATTCTTCATCTTCAAAAGCAGATTTCCAATCATTTTTAAAATTGAAATTTGATTTAAATACGTTGGGTGTCGCTTTTCCTGGCATAATATTTATTTTTTGTCAATCCTGAATAAATGAAAGGGCAAACCCGGGTGAAGTTCTACAAAACACCATTCCTTGTCCCAAAGATAACTATTTCCGGTAATTAGGTCTTGCACGGTAAACTGCTGACCTTCCACAAGACCCAGTTCTTTCAAAGGAACTTTTATCATTCCCTGCATCTTATAATAGGGGTCTAAATTTACCACCATTAAGGTTTCATTGTTCTTTTGCGCATCAAATTTGTAATAGGCGAGGAGCTTGTCATTATCTATATCGCAAAACCGGATATTATTTGTTTGCTGAAGGGAAGCATTCTGTTTTCTCGCACTGTTTATTTTGGTGATGATCCTGATTAGTTTATTGTCTTTTCCCCAATCCCAATGCCGGATTTGGTATTTTTCAGAATCCTGATAGTCTTCCTTACCCGGGACGGCATCTGAAACCATATATTCAAAAACAGGTCCGTAGATCCCGGTATTGGAACTTAAAGTAGCTGCCAGGAAATATTTTTGTAAGTGCACAGATTCATTTCCTCCCTGTAAACTATAAGGGTTGATATCGGGCGTATTGGGCCAGAAATTCGGTCTGAAATATTCTTTTTGATCTGTTTGGGTGAGTTCATTCACATATTCTGTCAACTCCTGTTTGGTATTTCTCCAGGTGAAATAAGTATAAGATTGGGTAAAACCTTGTTTTGCCAGTTGTTGCATAATTTTAGGCCTTGTAAAAGCTTCGGCCAGAAAAAGCACATCTGGATGCTTCTTTTTTACTTCGGCAATAAGCCAACCCCAAAAATAAAAAGGTTTGGTGTGCGGATTATCCACTCTAAAAATGCGGATCCCGGCTTCTTCAACCCAGAATAACGCAATATCTAATAACTCTTTCCAGAGGTTTTTCCAGTCTAGGGTCTCAAAATAAATTGGTAGAATATCCTGGTATTTCTTTGGAGGATTCTCGGCATATTGAATGCTCCCGTCCGGCCGCCATTTAAACCACTGCGGGAATTCTTTAACATAAGGATGGTCCGGCGCAGCCTGCAGGGCAAAATCCATTGCGATCTCTATTTCCAGGTCAGCTGCTTTTTTTACCAGGGATTTAAAATCGTCCATGGTCCCAAGATCCGGATGAATATCTTTATGCCCTCCGTATTTAGAGCCAATTCCCCAGGGAGAACCCACGTCTTCAAAATCTGCCTGAGTCGCATTGTTTTTTCCTTTTCTGTTGACTTCCCCTATTGGATGTATTGGAGGAAAATAAAGTGTGTCAAAGCCCATTTCGGCAATTCCCGGCAACAGCAATTCACAATCCTTGAAAGTTCCGTGTTTCCCCTCGGTTTGTGACGCCGATCTGGGAAAAAACTCATACCAGGTACTGAATAGGGCTTTTTTCCTGTCCACATAAATTTTATA
>JBDNHN010000330.1:0-3868 GCA_041688725.1 Gillisia sp. | reverse complement strand
GGAGGCCCAACTAGGGTGATTACCTTTCCTCCCTCTTTAATTACTTTAAAAGCATCTTCAGTATATGGATCTCCAAGAGGATCTAAAACCATGTCCGCATCTTTGACAATAGTTCTATAATCTTCGGTTTTATAGTCAATAACCCGATCTGCACCAAGTGCTTTAACCCATTCCACATTTTTTGTACTGGTGGTTGTGTAAACATACGCGCCTTGTGCCTTTGCTAATTGGATTGCTATTGAGCCAACGCCTCCGGAGCCTGCGTGAATTAGTATTTTATCACCAGATTTTAATTGACCTCTTTTCAAGACTTGTAGAGCGGTGAGGCTTACCAACGGTAAACTTGCAGCTTCTTCAAAATTTAGATTTTTCGGCTTTAGACTTATATTATCTTGGCTGATTGCGACATATTCAGCAAAGGCTCCTTGTTTATCATGATAAGTATAAACTTCATCCCCTATCTTGAAGCCTGTCACACGTTCTCCTATAGCAACAATTTTACCACTTACGTCATAGCCCATTGTCGCTGGTAAGGTGTAATTCTTTTTAGTTTTCCATTTACCTTTTAAAACTTTTATACCTAATGGATTTACACTAGCTGCAAATGTTTCAATTAAGACTTCATCTTTGTTAATTGTTGGTTTTTCAATTTCAGAAAATTTAATGATTTCAGAAATTTCGCCATAACCAATATGTTGTATTGCTTTCATAATCTGTTATTTTTTGTTGTTATGATTTTCTTCCTTATTAAGTTTCAATATTTTTAGCCCCAATGCCATCAAAACAATCGAAATAGGAAGGATCAATAACTCCCATTTAAGATTGTCTATATTCACAAACACGACTTCAAGAAATTTTACAAATAATATGATCACGATAACTTCAGCTAAGACATTTTTTAAATGGCCAATATTTGGCGTTTGAATCCAATTAAGAACGCCATTATGTTTTGTGCTTGAAGTGTTAGAAATAAACAAGGTATATACCCCGTGAGCAAAAATAAATAAGACTAAAGCAATTAAAAAGGTGTCTAAAGATTTAATAAGATATGTAATTCCGATATCTGCTGGGTGTAAATGCGCTTTATCTTCTGGAATGAAACCCAAAAAGAAAACTCGAAAGGCATTTAGCGTCTTTAATGCACCCACAATAAATAAAAGTATAGAGCCTAAAAGCGAAAAAATAATTGCTATCCAGCTGATATATCTAAAGGCGTAAAATGGTTTTTTCATATGTATATTCTTATTGTTTTTTATAGATCATATGTAATTCGCATATCTTCATCGGTATTTGTATCGTGTTTCCGTTATGCTCATTTCATAATTTTTTAAAACTCTGATTAAAACAATAAAACCCCGGTGAGCCCGGGGTTTTTATTTTAACTTAATTGTTCAAGTTTCAATTAAAATAATCCAACTGGCTTTTTGTCGTAAGAGATCAACATGTTTTTTACAACACGATAATGATCTAATGCCATTTTATGGTTTTCACGACCAAATCCTGATTCTTTAACACCACCAAAGGGAGCGTGAGCAGGATAGGTATTGTATTGGTTTACCCAAACTCTACCGGCTTTAATAGCACGTGGAACTTGGAATAATTCGTGAGCATCACGAGACCAAACCCCGGCACCTAAACCGTAAGGCGTATCGTTTGCGATTGCGATCGCTTCTTCAGTAGTACTGAATGTTGTTAAAGCTGCAACCGGTCCAAAAATTTCTTCTTGGAATACACGCATCTTGTTATTTCCTTTCAATACTGTAGGTTGGATGTAATATCCTTCAGAAAGTTCTCCTTCGTAGTTTCCTGCGTCTCCACCAGCTAATACTTTAGCACCTTCTTCTTTACCTATGTTGATATAACCTAAGATTTTTTCGTATTGTGCTTTAGACACTTGAGAACCAATCATAGTTTCAGGATCTAATGGATTTCCTGTTTTAACTTCATTTAAGCGTGCTTGCATTCTTTCTATGAAAAGATCAGCAATACTTTCGTGAACCAGAATACGTGATGGAGTCGTACAAATTTCTCCTTGGTTAAGCGCAAACATTAACGCACCTTCAATAGCTTTGCTAAAAAATTCGTCGTCTTGATCTGCTACAGAAGGGAAGAAAATGTTTGGAGATTTTCCACCTAATTCCATAGTTACAGGAATGACGTTTTCAGCTGCATTGTGTAAAACTTTACGACCTGTTTCAGTTGAACCAGTAAATGAGAGTTTTGCAATACGTTTAGATGTTGCTAAAGCTTGTCCAGCTTCTGCACCAAAACCAGTTACGATATTTAATACACCTGCAGGTAAAATGTCACCAATTAGTTCCATTAACGCGATAACACTTGTAGGAGTTTGTTCTGCTGGTTTAACAACAGCTGTACAACCTGCAGCTAAAGCAGGAGCAATTTTCCAAGCAAGCATTAACATTGGGAAGTTCCAAGGGATGATTTCTCCTACAACTCCAATAGGCTCGTTTAAAACGATGCTTAATGTGTTTTTGTCATGCTCAGAGATACTTCCTTCGTCTGCACGGATAACACCTGCGAAATAACGGAAGTGATCAATACAGTAAGGGATATCTGCTGCACGAGATTCACGAATTGGTTTCCCATTATCGATAGTCTCTAAAGTTGCTAAGTACTCGAAGTTATCTTCCATTACTTGTGCAATTTTTAATAAAGCATTACTACGCTCTGTTGCTGAAGACGTGCTCCAAGATGGGAACGCTTCGTGTGCCGCGTCTAGAGCAAGATCGATATCTTCTTGAGTAGAACGTGCTGCCTGAGTAAATACTTTACCGTCTACTGGAGATACGTTATCGAAATACTCACCTTTTACAGGTGCTAGGAATTTACCACCAATAAAATTCCCGTATCTTTCTTTGAATACAGGTTTAGTTACATTTGCCATAATTATATTTTAATTTGATTCTTAATTAATGCTTGCAAAAACAAGCGGTGTGTAATTACAGTGCAAATATATATCGGGATGTCTCCTTCTTATTTATTGATACGGTTCAATAACTTATTAAAACAGGTCAATTTGAAGATTCGTGTAAAATAAAAACCTTTAATTATATCTAAATGACTTAATAACAGGTGTTTATTGGTGTTTATTTTAATTGGAGATATCTGTTGGACTAATTCCAAACTTGTTTTTAAAGGCTATACTAAAGTTAGACAGGTTATTATAGCCAATATCTAAATAGATGTCTGAAGCTTTTAATTCACCACCTTGTAACAGTTCTTTAGCTTTTTGTAGGCGTTTGTCTTGCAGCCATTTTCCGGGAGGTTCATTATATTCTGAAGTAAAATGACGTTTAAAGGTCGATAGGCTCATATTACATAAAAAGGCAATTTCCTCCAATTTTAAATTGGAATTTACATTACTTTCTACTACATTTTTAAAGGGCGAAATCTCTTTTGAGATTAAAGAGTGTAAATAGTATTCAAAACTAGATCCGTATTTATTAAGCAGATACAGCATGATTTCTTCAAACTTTAAAATTAATAAAGCATCGCTATAACTATGTTCTGCCAATGCGATAGAGGATAAAGAGTTTATAAAAGACGTAATATAATCATCGTTTTCAATTACAAAATACGGCACCTCTTCCTTATATGGCTTTACATCGTTAGTGTACTTACTTAAAAAATCTGTAAGTTTTTTCTCAGTAAAAAAGAAGAGCTTACAAAAATAAATAGCTTCTGTGTCGAGTAATTCTGTCCATAACCAATTTCCTTTTTTTAGCAGTAAAGATTGCTTATTGTTTACTGCCATAGAGGTGTTTGCAAAATGGACTTGCTTTTTTCCCACTTGAAGAAAGCTAAACATATTCATGCTTAAATTAACCTTGCTTTTAACAACATCACT
>JBDNHN010000329.1:0-3129 GCA_041688725.1 Gillisia sp. | reverse complement strand
GAAATAAGTGTGAATGGAATTATAGATGTCCCACCACAAGGAAACATTTCTATTAATATCCCTTATGGCGGTTTTTTAAAGCATACCGAGATGTTGCCGGGAACTAAAGTAAGTAAAGGACAATTATTAGCGGTGATAGAAAATCCGATGTTTATAGATATTCAGCAAGAATATTTAGAAGCGGTAGCAAAAGGAGAATACTTGAAATCCGATTACGAACGCCAGGAAACACTTTACAAAGAGGAGGTTTCATCAGCAAAAGTTTTTCAGCAGGCCAAAAGTGCTTATAATACCAACCGAGCTCAAATAAAGGCAATGGAGGAAAAATTGCGTTTAATAGGGGTGAATTTAAATAGTTTAAAATCCGGAAAGATAAACTCTGCGGTAAATATTTATTCTCCTGTAAATGGGCATGTACGTGAAGTATTTAGCAATATTGGAAAATATGTGGGACCAGAAGATATTATAATGGATGTTACCGATGCAAAGGATCTTCACGTAGAGCTTACGGTATATGAAAGTGATATTAATAAAGTGCAAAATGGACAAAAGATTAGATTTACTCTTGCCAATAAACCTGAAAATTGGAAAGAAGCTGTGGTTTATTTGATTGGAAGTGGCGTGCGTAACGACAGAAGTATAACGGTACATGGACATTTATTGAAGGAGTATGAGGATCTTTGGCCGGAAATGTTTGTAAATGCAAGAATTGAGACGAGTACTTCAGATGGTTATACCTTACCGGAAGATGCTGTGGTAAGATTCAATGCAAAAAACTATATTTTTATAAGCACCGGTGTTAAAGAAGAAAATGGGAAGGAAATGCATAACTTTGAGATGGTAGAGGTTGTTACTGGAACCTCTGAAGCCGGAATTATTCAAGTTAGTGATCCAGAAGATAAAATTGATTTTAGCACTGTTGATATAGTGGTCAAAGATGCCAATACCCTTTTAGCAACCGCTAAAAATAAAGAAGATGGAGGAGGACACGGACATTAAAAAGTATTGAGATGATACAAAATATTGAAGATTTTCTAGAAACTAAAAAGATAAGGCCAACGGCCATGAGGATACTTATTTTTAAGTTTCTAGATGGGCAGCAAGTGGCGACTAGCCTTACAGATATTGAGCAAGCCTTTGATAAATCTGAAAGAACGACTCTATATAGAACTCTAAAAACTTTTGAGGAGCATGGGGTGGTTCATAAAATAAATGATGGCTCCGGGGTAACAAAATTTGCACTTTGCGAAGAAAATTGTAATTGTGAGGTTGAAACAGATCTTCACCTTCATTTCCATTGCAATAATTGCGGGGAAACAGTGTGCTTAACCAATCATAAAATTCCACATATCAGCTTACCTGAAGGCTATACTGCAGAGGATGTAAATTTAGTAGTGAGAGGGATTTGTGAAAAATGTTGTAGTTTATAATGCACTTCCATTGCAGGGCATTAGTCTGTAATTTTGTTGCAAATAAAATACAGCCTCTATGTCCCAAGAGAAAATTTCTATAGAAAGTTCAGCTCACGATTGCTGTGAAAAGTGCGAACCTAATTCTTCCAAAGCGAATTTGAGAATATATCTGCCTGCCATTTTTAGCTTTTTGATGTTGGTGGCAGGATTGGTAGTTGATAATTTTTTTAGTTTTGCTCTTTTTACAGGATGGGTTAGGGTAATTTGGTATGGAATAGCATACCTCCCGGTGGGAGGTCCTGTGGTATTAAAAGGATTGAAAAATATTTTTCAGGGACAATTTTTTACTGAATTCTTCCTGATGTCTATTGCAACCATTGGCGCATTCGCCATTGGGGAATATGCGGAAGGGGTTGCCGTGATGCTTTTTTATGCCGTTGGAGAACTCTTTCAGGAAGCAGCTGTAAAAAGTGCGAAAAGCAATATAAAAGCGCTGTTGGAGGTTAGGCCGGATATAGCTTCGGTTTGGAGGAAAAACAAATATAAAACTGTACACCCTGAAGAAGTTGAGGTTGGAGAAAAGATCCAGGTGAAGGTTGGAGAAAAAATTCCGTTGGACGGAATCCTTTTATCTGAAAGAGCACGGTTAAACACTTCCGCATTAACCGGGGAGAGTAAACCAAAGCATCTCAAAAAAGGAGAAAAGGTTTTAAGCGGTTCCATAAATCAGGAAGCTGTTATAGATATAGAAACGACTAAAATCTTCAGTGAAAGTTCGGTTTCCAGGATTATAGAATTGGTGCAAAATGCGAGTTCCCGAAAATCAAAAACCGAATTGTTTATCCGAAAATTTGCCAAGGTATATACACCAATTGTTGTTTTCTCTGCAATTGCACTCACTTTTTTACCTTACTTTTTTGTTGAAAATTATGTGTTTGAAGACTTGTTATACCGCGCTCTGATATTTCTGGTAATTTCCTGTCCTTGCGCATTGGTAATTTCCATTCCTCTGGGATATTTTGGGGGCTTGGGAGCCGCTTCAAAAAACGGGATCCTGTTTAAAGGCGCTTCCTATTTAGACGAGATCACCAAAGTGAATACCCTGGTTATGGATAAAACAGGAACCCTGACCAAAGGTGTTTTTAAAGTGATGGAAGTTGTAACTGACCAAATTGATGAAATTGAATTTTTGAAGTATTTGGTGTCCCTGGAACAAAAATCTACTCATCCCATTGCAACGGCAATCGTTGAATATGCTTCCTTAAATGATGTTTTTAAGGTTGATAAAACCGAAGAGATCTCTGGAAAGGGATTGACCGGAGTTGTAAACGGGAAACAGTTATTAGTTGGGAATTCAGGGCTGATGGATCTGTATAAAGTGAAATTGCCGAAGGAAATAAGTGAAATTGTAGATTCCATAGTTATAGTTGCAGTAGACAATGTCTATAAAGGTTATGTGACGATTGCCGATGAATTGAAAGAAAATGCCAGAGAAACTGTTGACCAGCTAAAAAAAATAGGAATATCACAAATTATGATTCTTTCCGGAGATAAGGATTCCATAACCCAAAAAGTTGCCCTGGATTTGGGAATAGCCAGCGCCAAAGGGGATTTGTTGCCCGAAGATAAATTAAATGAAGTTGAGAAATTAAAAAAAGAAATCGGCAGAAAAGTAGCTTTTGTGGGCGATGGGATTAATGATGCGCCGGTATTGGCG
>JBDNHN010000328.1:0-5342 GCA_041688725.1 Gillisia sp. | reverse complement strand
ATTGCGCGGAGTGGAAAGCCAGGGAATGATCCTAATGACCGAAAATTCCCAGGGGAAACTGGTGTTTTTGAATCCTGATACGGATGGAGTTGAGAATGGAGCGATAATTTCGTAAAACACAAACCTTCAGCCCCAATATCTATCGGGGCTATAAGGTCAAATATTGGCTTTCCATGCTCAAAATCGCCTTCCATCCCATCTACAAACACCCATTACCCGAGGGACATCGCTTCCCGATGGAGAAATATGATTTGTTGCCCAAACAATTATTGTTCGAAGGGACGTGTACCGCAGCGAATTTCTTTCAGCCGGAACTTCCGGATGAAAATGCTATCCTGGCAGTTCATGACAAAAAGTATTTCCGGGAATTAAAAAACCTGACCTTAGATGGACGCGCCGCCAGAAAAATTGGGTTTCCGCTTTCCGAATTCCTGATAAACCGGGAATTGATCATTGCCGATGGCACATTGAAAGCCTCTGAATATGCCCTGAAATACGGGATTGCAATGAATATTGCAGGAGGTACCCACCACGCATATTCAAATCACGGGGAGGCATTTTGTTTGCTGAACGATCAGGCTATCGCGGCGAGAGATCTTCTGCGTAAAAAACTGGTGACAAAAATATTAATTGTCGACCTGGATGTTCACCAGGGAAACGGAACAGCCGAAATTTTTCAGAATGACTTTTCGGTATATACGTTTTCCATGCATGGAAAAAACAACTATCCCTTTAAAAAGGAAAAAAGCGATCTGGATATTGAACTGGTAGACGGTACCGGCGATGAGGAATATCTGAAAATTCTCAAAGAAACACTTCCCAATTTAATTGAAAAGCAAGAGCCCGATTTCATCTTTTATTTAAGTGGAGTAGATATTCTCTACACAGATAAACTGGGAAAATTATCCTGTTCAATTGAAGGATGTAAAGAACGGGACAAATTCGTGTTACAAACTTGTCACAGCTTAAAAATTCCCGTCGAGGTTAGTTTGGGTGGCGGTTATTCCCCGGAAATAAAAACTATAATCGAAGCGCATTCCAATACTTTCAGGCTGGCACAGGAAATATACTTTTAAAATATTACTATATAGGATGCCTTTTTAAATAGCTGGATTATTTGTTTTTCCGGTAAAGATTTCAGCAGCTTTTGTCTTCAATAAAGATTTTATAAATTTATTCGTGCATTCCTGGCTCAAAAAAACTTATTTGTAAGAATTAGCCACGAATGCACGAATAAGTTATCTTATTTTCCCATCAGCAATAATTCACTGCAAACCACCTCGGTTATATATTTTTTAACTCCATCTTTATCCTCATAACTGCGGCTGGTGAGTTTGCCTTCAATCCCAATTTCTTTGCCTTTTGGAACATAGGATTCAATCAGTTCTGCGGTTTTTCCCCAGGCCACTATATTGTGCCATTGGGTATCGGTGATCTTTTCACCTTTATTGTTCTTGTAACTTTCGTTTGTGGCAATGGAAAATTTGGCCAGTTTTTTACCCGATTCAAGATTTAAAATTTCAGGGTCATTCCCTACGTGCCCAATTAACTGTACTTTGTTTCTTAAAGTGCTCATAACTATAGAATTTATTGCAGTTGAAAATCATTCGTTCATTTCAACAGTACAAACATAGAACTGGTTTCAAGCCGTATTCGGTTGGGAATGGTTTGTTTTCGTTTACTTGCGTTTGTAAGCGTTTGTAAATGGATAACTTGAAAAAATTATTAATTTCCACAGACGGAAAATAAGGGGATTTGTTTTAATTTGTATATATTATCGCGCTTGCAGGTTTCAGCTATATTTTTAGCAGCTAAAATCAGTATAAAACCAATATCCATCAAAAATTGAGAATTATTATGCCATTTAAAAAAATAAACGCACCACTGTTAGAAGTCCTTGAAAGAAAAGGTTTCGAAGAGCCTTTGCCATTTCAAAAAAAGATTTTATCCAAAATTAAAAGTGGCGCAAATTTATTTGGGATTGCCCCGGAAGGCAGTGGCAAAACAACCTCTATAATAATTAGCACAATTCAAAAGTTGGGCAGTGAGGCTTTTGAGGATGCTCCGCGGGCTTTGATCTTTGTAAAAGACAAAGAGGCAGCTTTAGAGCTGGAAGAAAAATTCAAAGAATATACTAGAAGGATGGATCTGAGGATTTTTGCTGCTTTTGATGAACCTAATATGGAAAATCAAAAAGGGGAAATTTACTCTGGAG
Organism: Gillisia sp.; assembly: GCA_041688725.1. Taxonomy (GTDB): domain Bacteria; phylum Bacteroidota; class Bacteroidia; order Flavobacteriales; family Flavobacteriaceae; genus Gillisia. The sequence goes on along the minus strand of JBDNHN010000328.1, from coordinate 3,127 downwards.
TGGACATTGTAATTGCCACCACAAAACGATTGAATCAGCTCTTTTTGCACAGCGGAATTAATTTGAGTCAGTTGAAATTATTTGTTGTGGAAGATGCCGGATTTTTAATCCGAAATAAAGCATTTATCGATCTTATACGGATACCCGAGAGTATTAATAGATGTCAGTATTTGGTTTTTTCTGATAAATATGACGCCAAAATGGAACGATTGAAAGATTCATTTATGGCTCATTCACAGTTAATAGAACTCAAAGAAAGTTAGTGGTCACCTATGATCTTTGAATGTAATGGACCGGAAGTCATTAAATTGCATTAAGCTGAAAAGAACAGTTCTTTCCCGGAATAAAATCAGTAGAAAAACAGGACAAATTTTCCTAAACAGCTCCTATGAAAGCGGCAAGCGTCAAAGAACTTAAAGAGGAACTCCACAATTGTTCCCAACAGGAATTGTTGGAATTATGTTTGCGACTGTCGAAGTTTAAAAAGGAGAATAAGGAACTTCTTACTTACCTGCTCTTTGAATCTTATGATGAGGTGGGCTATATCGAAAATGTAAAAATTGAGATCGACACCCAATTTGATCTGATAAACACAAAAACCTATTATTTTATTAAAAAGGGCGTTCGGAAAATTTTGCGCGAGCTCAAGAAGTACATTCGTTACTCTCAGAAAAAAGAAACGGAGATAGATCTGTTGCTCTATTTCTGTTTGAAACTAAAAAATTTCTCTCCATCTATTAATAAAAATGTCAGCCTTCAGAATCTGTATCAAAGGCAAATTGGAATGATAGAAAAGGCCGTAGCTACCTTGCATGAAGATCTTCAAAGTGATTATGAGCCGGAACTGGAAGCATTGAGCAATTTAAAATAACCAGATTCTTTTGGACAGGACTTCAGCAAAAAGCATTAATTAAACACTCCCTCAAGTTATTAAATACATTTTCCCTATATTTAAATATGCAAAAATCATGTTTGGAATGCGGGGAAAAAATTGTCGGCAGAATCGATAAAAAATTCTGTAGTGATTATTGTCGAAATGCCTATAATAACAATATCAATAAGGACGCTAATAACCTTGTGCGCAATGTGAACAATAGCCTGCGAAGGAATTACCGAATTTTAGGGGAACTCAACCCCACCGATAAAACAAAAGCCAGCAAATCTAAGTTGATGGCCAAAGGTTTTAGTTTTGAATATTTTACCAGTATCTACACCACCAAAGCCGGGACCGTTTATTATTTCGTGTATGATCAAGGTTATCTTCCGCTGGAGGGTGATTTCTATGCCCTTGTAAAACGCACCTAAAAACGGCTCTATAAATCCATAGCTTTTCCAACAAGGAATATCCATTAACGATCTTAGATTTTAGAAATAATAAAAAACTAAAATAAAAAATCTGGGTTTCTTTTTCTCAATCTAGAAAAACCCTTCTAAGGATGCCAGTTTTGTGCACGAAGTTTAAGCGCAGCATTTAAGATATCTTTCCTGCTTATTTGGCCTATCAGTTTTCCGTGTTCAATTATGGGAAACCTTCGGGCATCGTGTTTGTAAAAATGGGCGGCGCAATCAAAGATGCTCGCATTTTTATCTATTGTGGGCACGTCTTTCTCCATGTAATCTTCAATTTTCATATCGCCAATTGGCATATTATAATACCTGCTTTCTGAAATTTGTTTCATACAATCCCCGTCTGATATTATCCCTTCCAGTTCACCGTATTCATTCACTACGGGAGCTCCCGAAATTTTATTTTTTATAAGTGTTTCCATCACTTCAGTTACCAGTTGTTCCTTGCTAAAGGTGATCAGGTTTTCTGTCATATAATCTTTTACAAGAGTGGGAGCACTTTGTAATTTTTCGGGTTTGGCCCTTTCTCCTTGAAAACTTTTTATTCCCATAGCCTTAAGTATTTGATTAATAAGACTTTCAATATAATCAATTTTTCCCTTCAATGTATCAGTTCGGAGAGTTTATTTTTTTAACCTAACGTATCAGTTCATAAAATTTTGAGTATCTAAAATGATTAAAGTAAAGTAGTCCCTAATTTTACCGGTGATATGGGATGGTATCTTTTTCATAATGCAGATGATTTTCAAACAAATTATTTAATTTTGGTAATTAAAAGGCCATTTCATTCTTTTCATTTACCTAATACTTCAAATTTTAGGCACTTTAAGTACTGTTTAGTTACTATTCAACTTATCTTAATTATCTTTAAACCCTATTTAGTTCCAAATTTATGCTGAAAAAATTATCTCCACTTTTTGTTCTCCTGATATTGATATTTCTCGTTTGGTTTATTTTTTACTCCAGTATGCCGCGGAATGTGGAAACCGCAAATATTCCCCAAACTGAATTTTCTACCCTCCGGGCGTTTCAAGATGTGATCCAAATAGGAAAAGCCCCACATTTTGTTGGTAGTAAGGCGCACAGCGTGGTTCGCAATTATATTGTAAATGAATTGCAGGAACTTGGCCTGGAAGTGCAAACCCAGGAAGGATACAGCCTCACTAAGGATGGTGAAATCTCACGATCTCAAAATATTTTGGCCAAAATTCCCGGAAGTGGCCGTGGCAAAGCGCTTTTACTGATGTCACATTACGACAGCGCAGGCCATTCTTCCTTTGGAGCCAGCGATGCCGGCAGCGGGGTAGCAACTATTTTGGAAGGAATACGGGTGTTTTTGACTAAAAATGAATTGCATAAAAACGACATTATCCTACTTTTTACCGATTCGGAGGAATTGGGATTGAATGGTGCCGAACTTTTTGTAAAGGAACATCCCTGGGCAAAAGAGGTTGGCCTTGCATTAAATTTTGAATCGCGCGGAAGCGGGGGAAATTCCTTTATGCTTCTGGAAACCAATGGCGGAAATGCAGGACTTATAGAACATTTTATCAAGGCAAAACCGGATTTCCCGGTCACCAATTCCCTTGCATATAGCGTTTATAAAATGCTTCCCAATGATACCGATTTAACTGTGCTCCGGGAACAAGGCAATATTAACGGGTTTAATTTTGCCTTTATAGACGATCATTTTGATTACCATACCGCCAATGATATTCCGGCCAATTTGGATAAGGAAACCCTTGCCCATCAAGGAAGTTACCTGATGCCACTTTTGGAT